>CAYJMX010000007.1:15640-19821 GCA_964371485.1 uncultured Gammaproteobacteria bacterium
CAATATATAAAACATTTTGATTCGAGTATGTTTCAAGCGCATTAGCTAAAGCGTATATTTCACCTACTTTTTTAGTATTCCAATTCTGATGATCATCCACTCTTAATCTATGCGTCACAACTTTATATGTTTTAAATCTTTCATCTAAAGGAAGGTATTCTCTGTCGATAAAAACGGCGTCATCAGTTATAGCGTACACTTGTTCGCCCTCTAAGGATGAGTGCAGAGTAAGAATTGGCGTGCGTTCTTCAACCAATATATTCAATCGCGCAGGAAGCCAAAAACGTCTTACGTAGACTTTTTTAATAGGTTGCAACTGCAAAATTTTCTCTTCAATTTCAGTTGTTTCAAGCTTGAATATTTGCTCTTGCGGAAATTCAACTTGTCGAACCAAATCGGCAATTTTGTAATCAGGAGTAATATTATTGCCTTCTATAATTAAAACTTGTGGGTCGGAATTTAAAATTAATTTGTTATCAATATACCAATTACTCAAGTTGAGAGTTTTATAGCAAGCAAAGATTAAAAGCGCAATTAAGGCAAATCTTAATAAAACATGAAAGTTTCTGATATGCGCCCTATTATACGCTATCATTCTTCTAAGCTTATTTGCTTTCAATTTTCGTCTGTAATACTCTTGATTCACTTATTAAAAATCCGCCGTTTTTAAAATCATTTCAACTAATTGATCATATTCTATGCCCATATGTTTTGCTTGAGCTGGAAGATCGCTCAAATCGGTCATCCCAGGGTTAGTGTTAACCTCAAGGACATATGGAGTGTCATTATAAACAAGGAAATCAACCCTTGCTACTCCACGACACTCAAGGGCTTCAAAAGATTTAATTGCAATTTCTTGCATCCTTTTTGTCATTTCATTATCAAATTCAGCAGGCAAAACAAATTCGGTTAAGCCTTCAGTGTATTTAGCTTCAAAATCATACCATTGAGTTTTAGTTCTAAAGCCTAAAATAGGAGTTGCAAATGTTTCAACTTTGCCATCAACAAGTCTTTGCAGTACGCCAATAGTGGCGCTTTCGCCTTGATAGTATTCTTCGATTAAAATTTTATTATCAGATTTTTTAGCCAAATCAAATGCCGTTTTTAGACCATCAAAATCTTCAACTTTGCTCATTCCAATTGAAGACCCTTCGCACACAGGCTTTACCATAAGAGGATAATCAAGACCTTGTACACTCTTTTCTAATTCTGAGGAATCTGATATACAAACAGAAGAAATAAGAGGCACCCCAAAAGATGATAGAACTTCTTTTGTAGTTTGTTTATCCATAGCAATGGCACTTGATTTTACTTTACAGCCCGAATATTTGATATCTAAAATCTCTAGCATTCCTTGAATACAGCCGTCTTCACCGTATCTGCCGTGCAATACATTAAGTGCGTATTCATAATTTTCAAGCACAAGTCTTGAAGCGACACTTTTATCCATATCAACCATATGAGAATCAGAGTAACCAGCTCTTAAAAGCGCAGCGTGCACATTTTTGCCACTTCTTAATGAAACTTCTCTTTCAGCTGACATACCGCCACATAGTACGGCGATTTTTGAATTTTTATTTAACATTTTTCATAACTTTCCATTTTTCATTTTCATCATCACTAAAGCTACCCATTTTTTCAATTTCTAGCTCTAATTCAATTTGAAATTTGTCTTTAACCATACAGTACATTTTATAAAGTAAATTAATATAATCAACACTTGTGGCTTCATTTTTATTGATTACAAAATTCCCATGGTTTAAATACACTTGCGCTCCGCCCAATGTTTCTCCTTTTAATCCACATTTATCAATCAGCAATCCTGCACTTTGCCCTTGTGGATTTTTAAAAACACTGCCAAGATTTGGCTCTTTTAGGCTTGGTTGTGAAGCTTTCCTTTGAGAAACATTATTGTCAATTGTATTTTTTATTTCATCATAGCTTGATTTTATTAATTCAAACTTAGCGCTTAAAATAAAATATTTATTTGGATTTTTTTTAAATAAAGAGTTTCTGTAGGAAAAATCTAGTTCGGCTTTTTCAAATTTTTTAATAACTTTATTATCCATATCATAAGCGCATACTTCTAATAAATTATCAGATATTGATTGGCCGCAAGCGCCAGCATTCATTGCAACCGCCCCGCCTAAAGAAGATGGTATTGAGTATAAAAATTCAAAACCAGATAATGATAAATCTAGCGCCATTTTTGATAACTTTTGCACACTAGCACCAGCTTGAACTTCAACAATACTTTTATCAAAACTTATTTCATCCATTTTTTTTGTAACAACAACCGGCTTGTTAAATCCAGAAGATGATAGCAATGTATTTGAGCCCCAACCGAGAACTTCAAAATCATCAATATGTTCAACAAGATGCTTAAATTCAAACGAGTTTTTTACAAAATAAGCAATTGGTGCCACAGATGACATTTTTAAAGTATTAAAATTTTTGAGCTGAAAATTTTCGTACTGCTCGATATTATCTACTTTGCAAGTACAACTCATTTAGCACTCCGCCCATTCTTGTTATATCGCCCGCTCCAAATGTTATTACAAGGTCGTTACTTTTTAAATTAGGTAAAATATTTTTTCCGGCCTGATCAATAGAGCCCCTAAAGTAAGATGCATCTTTACCAGAATTAATTAAATCTACAGTAAAAGTTTCAGAATTCTTATCAGAAATTGGGCTCTCGCCTGCAGCATAAACATCAAGCACAGCAATGTAATCAGCAATAGAAAGCGCCTTTAAAAAGTCCTCATACAAAGGAGTAAATCTTGTATATCTGTGTGGCTGAAAAATTGCAACAATTCTTTTATCCATATTGCGAACAGATTCCAGCGTAGCTGTTATCTCGCTTGGATGATGACCATAATCATCAACTATATCGATATCATTAAAGCTTGCCACTCTTTCAAAGCGTCTTTTGGCGCCAGAGAATGTTTTAAAATGTTGAGCAAATCTGTCAAAAGAAAATCCAGCTTCAAGCAATGTGGCACATACTCCAAGGGCATTTATAATGTTAAATTTGCCAGGAACTGAAAGTTCGATTCTTCCTATGTTTTTATCTTTATTGAAAACATCAAAAGAAGAATTTAAACCATCAAAAACAATGTTTCTAGCTTGATAAGTAGCATTTTGATTATCGATAGCGTAAGAAATAAAATTATTATAATTATAACAACGAGCAATTAGCTCTCTATTTGCTTTATCATCAATATTAATTAAAACTTTTGAATCTGCTGAAAGATTATTTACATAGATTTCAAATTCTTTTAAAACATCATCTAGGCCATTTACATAATAATCCATATGCTCTGCTTCAAGGTTATTGATTAGTGAAATTTGAGGATAGAATTTTGTAAATGAGCCGTCACTTTCATCTAATTCCGCTACAAAACAAGTAGAATTTTTATTTGAATACCCATTTGTATTGTAATGTGGCAAAATTCCACCTAGTGCGTAAGCTGGTGAATAATTTGCAATAGATAATACATAAGCTGCCATAGAACTTGTGGTTGTTTTGCCATGAGTTCCTAAATATCCTATAAACATTGGGTATTCAAGAGATATTTGAGATAACAAATCAGAGCGATGAATGATATCTAGACCCAGTTCTTTTGCCTTAAGAAGCTCTGGATTATCTTCCTTTATGGCGCTTGATACAACAACCACAGGAGAGCCCTGCAGATTGCTTTCACAGTGTCCAATGTAGACTTTAGCACCCATTTGCTCTAGCTTATTAACGTATTTGCTTTTTGAAATATCAGAGCCAGAAACCTTTAGCCCCTTATCTAACAATATTTTTGCAAGCGCACTTTGACCTATTCCGCCTATGGCAAGAAAATGATAGTCAGGTACAAATAAGTTCATTTCACCCCTCTTTGCAATTTAGATTTGCAACCCCATGTTGAGTCTTACCCCAATCCATGGTTTTTTTAGTAAATAATATTTTAAATATAATGAATATTGCAATCGGGAACCAGAAGAATACAAAATATACAGCGGTTATTATGGCTTGACAAAATGCCCTTAACAATGAATAGTTTGAATATTTAACAAGAGAGTACACAAGTCCACCTGTAAAAAATACTGTTGTGCAGCACAACAATACTATTGAAGATAATATCGTATCACTGTAACCTCTAAATAGGTTATAAGCAGAGATTGAAATTTCA
>CAYJMX010000008.1:0-2674 GCA_964371485.1 uncultured Gammaproteobacteria bacterium
GAGGTAATATTTAAAAAGGATGAAGAAGGAAGAACACTTGAACCTTATGAAAGCCTTGTTGTTGATGTTCCTCAAGAATTTGCGGGTTCTGTAATTGAAAAATTAGCTATGAGAAAAGCGCAAATGCAAAATATGCAAGCAGGCACCACAAGAACAAACATTGATTTCCTTGTTCCTGCTCGTGGCTTAATCGGTTTCCGCTCTGAATTTATCAGAATGACAAAGGGCGAAGGGATTATGTATCACACGTTTTCAAACTATGGCGAATACGCTGGCGACATCTCAAGATTACGCTCTGGCTCATTAATTGCTTTTGAAGATGGTGAAGCTGTATCATACGCACTTGCTCAATTTGAAGACAGAGGCGTTTTCTTGGTTACACCAAAAACTAAAGTTTATAAAGGAATGATAGTAGGGGAGAGTAATCGTCCTCAAGATATCGCAATTAATGTTTGTAAAACTAAAAAATTAACAAACATGCGATCAGCAACAGCTGATGTTATGGTTGCGCTTCAAGCTCCTAGAATTATGAGCTTAGAGGACTGTCTTGAATACATCGCAGATGATGAACTTGTTGAAATCACACCTGAAAATGTGAGAATTAGAAAAGCTAATTTAAACTTTAAAAAGCTTAATTAACTAGCAAAGTTAAAAAATCACGCGCCTTATATCAACAATCAAAAAGGAGCCAACTATAATGAAAGTTTCTTTCACATCAAACATTGATAAGAAAATTGGAATTCTCAATAGGGATTTAAGAAATACTTCAAATCCCCTTAGGCAAAAGGTGCAAGTAAGCGAAGAAGATTATGATCTTGAAATAAAATCATTGTTGCAAGATGCCTTTTCTCTATCAGATGAATCGCAAAATTTACAAGAAGACACTTTTGAATTAAGCACACAAGAGCTCAAAAAAATTGAAAAATTAAAACAGACAAATAAAATGCGCGATGATTTTTTAAATGCAATAAGTGATGATAGCGAAGAAAAACTTGTAGAATTAATCAAAAGCAAGGATTTTGACCCTAATTATAAAGTATCATTTGGTATTCACACAGGCCAAAAACCCGCATTGGTTTATTTAGTTGAAAATCAAAAATATGAAGCGCTAGAGGCGATATTAGAAAAAAAAGAGATAGACCCAAATCTTCGTGAAAGTGCAAGCATCTATAAAGAAAACGCACTTGATGTTGCAATTAGAAATCAAGATTTAAAAGCAATAGACCTTTTGACATCACACAAAAAGACAAATGTGGATGATGCTTTTACTTCAGCAATGCTATCTGATAATCCACTTGTTAGAATGAAGTTTGACAAGAATTTTGATGTTAACAAGGTATTCGCTCAGGACTACTATCATCTGCCAGAGTGGATTATGACAGAACTTATAAAAAGAGATGACTTCGCGCCAAATAACAGGGTAATATACAAGCATCACAACATTACAAGTGTTGATGAGTATGAAATAACAGTAGCGGGAGCTTTAATTATGCGCAAGCAATACGACGCTCTTAGAGAACTTGTAAAAAAAGAAAATTTAAAAATAGGAAGAATATTTGACACAGAGCGACAATGGACGCCCTTTCACCTTGCAGCACAAAGAGGGGACAAAGAGGCAATTGAAATACTAAAAGAAGTGGAGAATTTTGTTTTTACAGACGGGAAAGATGCCTATAATCGCCAACCGCACCACGTTGCTTGGCAATATGGCAATTTTGATATTATAGATGATCTTAAAGAAGTTGTTAAAAAACCAGAAAAACTTCCAGATGATATGCCTGCAAGGCACTTTGATATTCCTTTGCACACGTTTTAATTTAATTATATATAACAAAAAGCTCTAAGAATTTCTTAGAGCTTTTATTTTGTAAGTTTTAATATTACTATACTAAAGTTTTTGATTTTGCTTTTTCAATACATTTAATTAACGTACTTGCAACTTTGTCCTGTTCGGCTCTTTCAATTTCAGCAAACATCGGAAGAGAAATAACAAGTTTTGTATTTTCTTCAGTGTGTGGAAGGCTTCCCTCTTTTTGAGAAAGGTGAGCGTGAACTTTTTGCATATGTAATGGAACTGGATAATAAATCATCGCACCAATTTTATTATCGCCTAGCATTTTATGCACTTCATCTCTATTTGGAACTTTAAGAGTATATTGGTGATAAACGCAATATGTATCATCAATCTCGCTTGGTGTTGTGATATCAGCACAGTCTTTAAATAGTTCATTATAATATGCTGCTGCTTCACGACGTTTTTTGTTCCAAGTGTCAATGTGTTTTAATTTTATTCTTAAAATTGCCGCTTGAATTTCATCTAGTCTAGAGTTTACACCAATTTCATCATGGTAATAACGAACAGCGCCACCGTGGTTTCTTAACGCTACTACTCTATTTTTAATATACTCGCTATTAGTTGATAACAAACCGCCATCGCCCATAGCACCTAAGTTTTTAGTTGGGTAGAAAGAAAAAGCACCAATGTCACCAATTGTGCCCACTTTTTTGCCTTTATACTCTGCGCCAATTGCCTGACAAGCATCTTCAATTACAAATAAATTATGACGCTTGGCAATATCCATAATTACATCCATATCACAAGGTTGGCCATATAAATGAACAGGCATAATCGCTTTTGTTTTAGGTGTTATTGCTGATTCAATTTTATTAACAT
>CAYJMX010000008.1:2684-4456 GCA_964371485.1 uncultured Gammaproteobacteria bacterium
AATGTTAAAAGTATTTGGATCAATATCAACAAATACAGGTTTAGCGCCCACAATTCCGATAGCTTCTGTTGTTGCAACAAAAGTGAAAGCAACTGTTATAACTTCATCACCACTTCCAATGTCAAGTGCGCGAAGTGCAAGATGAAGGGCGTCTGTTCCAGAGTTCATTGCAACGCTATAGTTACAATCAAGATATGTCGCCATTTCATTTTCAAACTCTGTATTGTTTTTACCTAAAATGTAAGAGCCAGAGCGCAGAACTTCAACAACGCTTTTTTCTACTTCATCTGCTATTGTTTGATATTGTCTTTTTGAATCAATAATTGGTATCATAGTTTCCCCTTTAATAAAAGTGTATAAGTTAATTTTACCACGGGCACTATAGGTCTTTATACAATATTAATGTGCTCCAAACTCACAAAACAAAACAGCGCAAACTAGGACTAAATGCCTTTGTTTGCGCTACTTTGTGTGAATTTAGAGAGAAATCTTTATAATATTATTGTTTAATATTGAGTGTTGTTTAGATCAAGCTTAATGCTATTTGAGGGATTTGATTTGCTTGAGTTAGCATTGAAGCTGATGTTTGTTGCAAGATTTGTTGTTTTACAAGCTCTGAACTTGCTTCAGCAACGTCAGTATCAGTGATTCTTGATCTTGCTGTTGCAACTGATTCGATAATTCTATCTAGGTTATCATATGTTGTAGTCATTCTGTTTAGATAACCACCTAATAGACCTCTAGCTTCTGAGATATCAGTAATTGATGATTGGATAGTGTCCATATATGCTCTGAAGTTATCACCAGTTGGATCAAAAGCCGCGTTGTCTGGATCTAATTCAGGTGGAAGCATAATACCTGTGTTTACACTACCGCCATCAGGCATTGTAGAACCTATACCTAGGATTGATATACGACAGTTTGTAAATGCGCCTGTGATATCAAGTGTGTTTAATGGGTTTGCTGGATCTTCATTTGAATATGGTCCAACTTGTACAATGAAAGGATCTGCTGGATCAAAGCTACCATCAAGCATTTCTCTACCGTTAAAAGAAGTTGCTTGAGCAATAACGTCGATATCTTCAACCCTTTGTTTTATTTCAACTAAGATTGCTTCACGAGATTCTTCTGAGTTCGTATCTGAAGCACCTTGGATTAATAGCTCGTTAATTCTTTGTAAGTGATCACCGATAGATGTCATACCACTTTCAGCTACCGCTGCAAAGTTTTGTGCATCTAGAACGTTTTCCATAGCCTGATCAGAACCGTTCATTTGAATTGTCATGTTCTGTGAAATTACCAGACATGCCGCATCGTCCCCTGCGCTGTTGATTTTCATACCTGTTGTCAGCTGTTGCATAGCCCTTTCTACACTCCAAGTTGAGTTAGATAAACTACTTTGAGCAACTAACGATGGTACATTTGTGTTTAATGTAATCGCCATTTTTTCTCTCCTAAATTTTTTCTCACAAAATTGTTATCGTTCACATTTTTTTATACTTTAGTTGTAGACTCCTATACTAAAGTTGTACATTTTCCCCAAAACCCTTATTATATCTAACTTTATGCCCCTTAAATTTGTTTTTAAAACATCATCCATATGGTGTAGAAAGTGGCATTTTTTGGGTTTTTTTATGCTAAAATTAGCTTGTTATGCCTCACTTTTTTATAAAAAAAGAGAATATTTTAAACGACACTATAATAATAAATGATAGTGAAACTTTTAATCATCTTAAAAACGCCCTTAGAATAGGGCTTGAAGATGATTTACT
>CAYJMX010000008.1:4466-6966 GCA_964371485.1 uncultured Gammaproteobacteria bacterium
CTTTTCATTGATGAGCAAGAAATTCAATATGAAACAAAAGTGAGTGAGATTTCTAAAAAAGAATTAAGCGCAAAAATAATAGATAAATATCCATCTAAAAGAAAACTTAAATATGATATAGCTCTTGTGCAATCAATTTTAAAGCCAGATGCTCAAACCCTTTTATTATCAAATGCCACCCAAATTGGAATAAACTCAATTTATCCAGTGATATCAGATAATTGCACAGTTTCAAAAAAAGTGTGGCTGAAAAACAAGACAAGTGGCAAAAGGTATCAAATGAATCCGCTAAGCAATGCGAAAGAGCAAATTACGCCAGCGTGAAAGAAATTCAAGACTTAAAAGAAGCGCTTAAAAACTTCAAGCATAATAATATAATAATTTTTGCTGAAAAATATAGCGAATTTGACTATGATAGTTGCTTGCAAGACATTGAAAAAGATTCTCCAATAGCGCTTGTATTGGGGCCAGAGGGCGGATTTAGCAAACAGGAATTTGATTATTTTATAGATAATAATTATAAACTAATCACCCTTGGTGATTTGATTTTAAAGGCGCCAAATGCGCTCAGTGTTGGGGCAACAAACATTATTTCGAGGCTAAAATGAATAGCATTAAAGAAAAAATCTTAAATGATATTAACATAGCACGCATTCTTGATGAGCTTAAAGAACACAACGCAATGCTTGTTGGTGGCTATATTAGAGATGCTTTTTATAATAAAGCCTCATTTGATAAAGATATTGTTGTAAAAAATAATTCGAAAGAATTTGCAAAGATTATTCAAGAAAAACTTGGCGGAACCTTTATTGAACTTGATACAGAAAATGAAATCTATCGAGTGGTCTTAGAGGATAAAGAGAACTATTTTGATGTATCTAAAGCGCTTGATGATGATTTTAATAAAGATGCTAAAAGACGAGATTTTACTATAAATTCGATATATTATGACTTTAAAAATGAGAACTTTTTTGATCCCACCTTTGGGCTTAATGACATAAAAGAGGGATTATTAAAAACTCATAATTTGGATAATTTTAAAGATGACCCACTTAGAATAATAAGGGTTTTCAGGTTTTTTTCTTTATACGACTTAAAAATTGATAATAAAATTTTAAATTTTATTAAAGAAAACTCTAGATTAATAGAAACTATAGCTCAAGAGCGTGTGCATTATGAAATTATAAAGATGTTTGAAGGGAAAAACATCTGCAAGGCGCTTATTGAGGCGGATAATTGCAAATTTTTATCTACAGTATTTCCCTTCATTGAAGATATTAAAAAAATCCCTAGTAACACTCATCATCATTTGGATTTATTTAATCATAGTTTAGAAACTATGCGTCAATTAAGAAAAAATAGTGCACTTTTAAATTTAAGCGCATTTTGCCATGATATAGGGAAGCCTCATTGTCATAAAATCGAAGACAACGGCAGACACCGTTTTATTGGACACGATAAAATCGGCGCAGATGTTATTAAGCCGGTTTTAAAGAAGTTGAAATTTTCTAAAAAAGAAATTGAATATATAACTTTAATGATTGAAAATCATATTTACCCATCAGCCTTAATGGCAAACCCTGACACTACAGATAGGGCAAAAATCCGATTTATTAAAAAGCTAGACCCATATGTTGAAGATATTATTGAACTAGCGCGCGCTGATAGGTTAAGTGCCAAGGGTGAGGCCGTTAGCACAGAGATGATTCAGGAAAACTTGGATAATCTTAAAGAGTTATATAAATTTTATGAAATTATTAAACCAAAACTTGTTGAATTGCCAAAATTAATTGATGGAAAAGAAATTATGGAGATTTTGAATTTAAAGCCATCAAAGAAATTGGGAGAAATTATTGAGGCGCTAAATGAAGCCCAGCTTGAAGAAGAGGTTAATACAAAAGAGGAGGCAATTGTATTTATAAAACGTATTTGTAACGATATGTAACGAAAAAAGAGAAACTTGAAATTCGATACTTTATATATACTTTATATATATGTAAGTAACAAACACGAAACACGAGATATTAAGAGATAAGTACAATTTTAAACACACACTAACCAAACTTCCTAACCTTCCCTTCCTATAAAAAGTATTACTCCCCTTGAGGGAGTTTTTTTTATGCAAAAATACTTGACTAGTGTATTTGTTCGGTGTAGTTTATTTGTATTGATAATTTAATATTATCTGATGTGCACAAGTGGCGACGATCTGAGTTTACGAAGATGAGGACTCTTATTTAACCAATTTCGCACAGATAAGTTGAAAATTTAATAATATAGTGTGCGCGAGTGGCGACGATCTGAGTTTACGAAGATGAGGACTCTTATTTAACCAATTTCGCACAGATAAGTTGAAAATTTAATAATATAGTGTGCGCGAGTGGCGAAATTGGTAGACGCGCCAGATTTAGGATCTGGTGCAGCAATGCGTGGGGGTTCGATTCCCTTCTCGCGCACCATACAAACAAAGACCTTCAAAAGAGGGTCTTTTTTTGTGCGC
>CAYJMX010000008.1:7066-19728 GCA_964371485.1 uncultured Gammaproteobacteria bacterium
CTTCTCGCGCACCATACAAACAAAGACCTTCAAAAGAGGGTCTTTTTTTGTGCGCTCGTGTGAATCTCACCCAAGGGTTCTTCCCCCCATGGTAGCTTTCGCAATTGTGCTCAAGCACTAAGAGTACGGCTCAAACTTTCGCCTACTCCTAGCAAGCTGGGGTCCCTCTTCTCGCGCACCATACAAACAAAGACTTCCTTTTTGGGAGTCTTTTTTGTATGCTAAATAAGGAGTCATTATGAAAAACATTAAAAGTATAAAAAACATAGCTCTTTACTTGCTCCTGTTTTTAATAACAGCAGGACTCATGTATTACAAAACTTCTTTTTATTTCCCACTTTGGGCGGTATTTTCTAAAAATAATAAACCCGTAAAGGTTCTTGATACCAACAGTTCTCTTGGCAGATATTCAAAATTACCAAAAAATATCACATTAAAAGATATGGCAAAAATGCATGGGCACTTGTGTGATGGACTTGTTATAGTTTATCTTGAATTAAAAGAGGGCTTATATCTCTTATTTAAAGACAAAGTTGTTGATAGAACAGACATAAGAGTTGTGACAAAAAATGGACCTTGTTGGGTAGATGGGTGCAGTTTCTTAACAGGCGCTAGGATAAATTTTAAAACTTTAAGTATAAATAATAATTTAAAAAATAGCATCATAGTGCAAAAAATATCAACAGGTGAAACATATCAAATCTCTTTAAAGGATGGAGTATTCCCCCTTGAACTTGAACAGCTTGAAAATGAAATTAAAAACAAGGGAAAACTAGGGCAAAAAGTTGAAGACAAGGAAATTATGCAACTAGAAAAAATGGCGAATGCTTTTTCAAAAATGCTGCTTAGCGCTAAACCTAGTGAAATTTTAGATGTTAAAGAATTGAAAAATTATAAATATTATCAAAATATTCAAACAGGAATAAGAACAGATATTATTAACAAATAAGCAAAAAAGTTTATTTTAGGGCGTTATATCAACACATGAAAATCAACAATTCTTTTACAAACCATTTTGCATTTAAAAGCAAAAGCATACATCATAAAAGCCCGACTATAAAGCAGGTGGCATCTTTTGACACAATAAATTTCTCTGGACTTATGAAAGATAAGGACAAAGAGAAAATTAAAATGTGCGTGTACGATCTTGATCACACACTTTTACAAGGACAACAAGCGGACAGAGAAAAGGTTTTTGAATTTTCAAAAAACAATAATCACATACTTGTATATTCAACTGGAAGGCCCATTCAGCAGGTTATACCTAAAATCACAAGTGGAACACTTGCAAGCCCACATTACATAGTATGCAACGATGGCCTGCATTTATATAAGAGAAACAAGAAAAATAACAGCTATCAAGAAATCATAGGCTGGTCACAAAATGTTGGAAAAAACTTTGATAGAGATACTGTTCGAGAAGTTGTAAGCAATATTGCAAAAAAATATCCTCTTGAAAATGACAAATTGGAACTACTTAAAGAAGAATATCCAAATTTTGTAGATGGAAACACAGACTCCATTAAAAGTTTCAGCATTTTTAAAAATCCTCTTCAGGCCTATTTTATAGTAACGCCAGAGGCTTTTACAAAGGCCTTACCTGAAATTGAAAAAGAGCTAGATAATTTAGGCATGGAATTTCAAATACATTATCAGCACAACCCAAAAGGCCGAAGCACAAAAGAAGCTCTTGAAAAATTTATTCCAGAGAAAATGCTTGATGAGGCACATTCAATGTTTTTACCAAGATACCGCGAAAATGGTGGGGTAGATATGGTTATTATTAGTCCAAAGTCTGACAAGGGAAGAGCCACAGAGTTTTTAAGAGAGCAATTTAGACTAGAATCACATGAAGTATTTGCCGCAGGGGATGCTGAAAATGACCTTTCTCACACCGATAAAGGATACTTTTTTGCATTATTATCAAATGCCACAGAAAGATTTAAAGAACTAGCTGGTGGAAGAAAAAACGTAATACCAACGACACAAGAGGGTGCAAAGGGTATTTTTGAAGTTATAGAATAGCACAATTGTTTAACTTATATTCGCTTGTAAATTGACTTTTTTTAAACTAAAATAAACCTGTTTAGAAGATTTAAGGGAGTTTATTAATGAAAAAATCAATCAAAGATTTAGAAAACCTAAGTGGCAAAAGAGCGCTTATTCGTGTAGACATCAATGTTCCACTTGATGAGAACAAAAATGTTACTGATGACACAAGAATTAGAGCAATCTTACCTACTGTTGAAATGTTAAAAGAAAAAGGCGCTAAGATTATTTTAATGGCTCACCTTGGTCGTCCAAAAGGCGAATGGAAAGAGGAATTCTCTTTAGCACCTGTTGCAAAATATTTAGAAAAAGTTTTAGGCGAAGAAGTTTTATTTGTATCTAAGCCAGTAGGTGAAGGTGCTGACGAGCAACTAGCAAACTTAAAAGATGGTCAAGTTGCATTACTAGAAAACATTCGTTTCTACAAAGGCGAAGAAGCAAAAGACGACGATATGACATTTGCAAATGAACTAGCAAAACTTGGTGATTTCTATGTAAATGACGCTTTTGGCGCAGCACACAGAGCACACAGTTCTACAGCTAAGCTTGCAAAAGTTTTAAAACCAGCTGTTGCAGGTCTTTTAATGGAAAAAGAATTAACAG
Source organism: uncultured Gammaproteobacteria bacterium (assembly GCA_964371485.1). GTDB lineage: Bacteria > Cyanobacteriota > Vampirovibrionia > Gastranaerophilales > Gastranaerophilaceae > CAYJMX01. The sequence continues at coordinate 9,719 of CAYJMX010000008.1, forward strand.
CTCTAGGTGGCTTACTTGCTAGCCCACAAAGACCATTTACAGCAGTTGTTGGTGGAGCTAAAATTTCATCTAAAATTGGTGTACTAGAAAACCTTCTTGATAAAGTTGATAACTTAATCATTGGTGGCGGCATGGCTTACACATTTGTTAAAGCAAACGGTGGTAAAATTGGCGATTCAATCCACGAAGACGATCAAATGCCTATCGCTAAAGCTATTGAGAAAAAAGCACAAGAAAAAGGTGTTAAACTTGTTATGGCAACTGATGTACTAGCTACAAACGACTTTTCTGGTAACGGTGTTAATGAAGTAGTTGATGTTTATGCTATCGCTGATGGCTTTGAAGGCGTTGACGCTGGTCCTAACACTCAAAAAGCATTTGCTGATGTATTATTAGAATCAAAAACAATTCTTATGAACGGCCCTGTTGGTGCTTTTGAAAACCCAGCATTCTCTGTTGGTACTAAAAAAGTTTTAGAAGCAATTGTTGAAGCTACTAAAAACGGTGCAGTATCAGTTGTAGGTGGTGGCGACTCTGTTTCAGCTGCTAAAAAATTCTGCAATTCAGCTGATTTCACTCACATCTCAACAGGTGGTGGCGCTTCTTTAGAATTCATCGAAGGTAAAGTGTTACCGGGTGTTGACGCTCTAGATGCGTAGGAATTAACACAAGAAAATAAAACTAGAAAACCCACTCATTTGAGTGGGTTTTTTGATACAAAATAAACTTTTTATGATTTAACAAGCCCTTCTTTAATCGCCTTAACAGCCGCTTGCACTCTATCATCAACGCATAATTTTTGTAAAATAGAGCAAACATGCGCTTTAGCCGTATGAACTGATACGATTAATTCTTTAGCAATTTCTGTGTTCGAGCGACCCTGTACAAGGAGTCTTAGAACTTCTTGCTCACGCTCTGTTAAATGACTTTTTGGATCGCCCTTAGCTCCTTTTGATAAAAATTCTACATTATCAGGCTTTGGGAATAACTTTAATGCCATTTTTGCAACTGTTGGATCTATCCAGCAAGCGCCCTTTGAAGCACTTTTTATAACATTTGATAATGCCTGAGGTTCAATATCTTTTAAACAATAAGCAGTAGCACCTGAACCAAAAGAGGCAAGTACTTCTTCTTCTCTATCGTGAGAGGTTAAAATTATCACTTGAGTATCAGGACAAATTTCTTTTACTTTCATTGTCGCCTCAAGTCCATTCATATTTGGTAAACCTAAGTCCATAAGTACAACATCTGGTTTTTCTTTTCCTACCATTTCAAGTGCTTCTTCAGCACTCTCTGCTTCAGCGACAACAGAAATATTGTCTATTTGATTAAGAGCATATCTTAAACCAACACGAGTTAATTTGTAATCCTCTACAATCATAACTCTAATTTCTGCCTCATTTTGGGGGATATTTGTTTGCGTAGCCATTATCTACCTGTTCCTTTCGGTATTACAATCTCTATATTTATACTAGTGGTCTTATCTTGATTGCGGTATTAGCCACACGGGCAATATTTTCAAGAAAATGGCAAAAAAATATTTCAAATTTTAATTTATGATATAATTTTTTTATGGAAAATTTAATCTCAATTGGAAAAATTACAAACTTTTTTGGCATTCAAGGTGAAGCAAAAGTCGGCTATACAAACGCTTCTACTCTTGAAAAGGCAAAAAAAGTTTTTGTAAAAAATGTGGAACTCAACGTTGTAAAGTTAAGATTTCACAAAAACATCGCAATAGTTAAATTTAAAGAAATTAATGATATAAACGAACTTATGCCCTATAAAGGCGAAAATATTTATATTGAAAAGAAAAGTGTAAAAGAAAACCTTACAAAAGAAGAATATCTAGTGGATGATCTTGTTGGGATGAATGTTTTTGATGATAAGGATGATTTAATTGGCACAATAGAAACTGTTGAAGCGACAGGCGGAAATGATATTTTATCTGTAAAATGCGCAAATGAAGAATATAAAAATATATTAATTCCTTTTGTAAAAGAGCTTGTTCCTATTGTTGATATGAAAAATAAAAAAGTCATAATCAAACCTATAAAAGGGCTTTTACCATGGGATTAAGATTTGATGTCATAACTTTATTTGAAGACATCATAAAAGACTACACAAACTCTGCCATTTTAGGTAGAGCTCAAAAAAATGAAATAATTGAAGTAAACACAATTAATCCAAGAGATTTTACAACTGATAAGTATAAAAAAGTAGACGATACCCCTTATGGTGGCTCTGATGGTATGGTTTTAATGTGCGATCCGATATTTAAATCATATGAAAGTATCGATAGGGTAGATAACTCTGAATTCATAATCTTAACCCCATCAGGCACTGTGTTTAATCAACAAATAGCGCAGGAGTTATCAAACAAAGAGCAAATAATTTTACTTTGTGGCAGATACGAAGGTTTTGATCAAAGAATAATTGATGGACTAAAACCAAGAGAAATCTCAATAGGCGATTATGTTCTAACTGGTGGAGAGCTTGGTGCTATGTGCATTATAGATAGTGTTTCAAGATTTAAAGAAGGATTTTTGGGAAGCAATAATTCTGCTCTTTTTGATTCTTTTTCTGATGAATTAGATGGATTATTAGAGCACCCACAGTATACAAAACCAAGAGAATACAGGGGGCTTGAAGTGCCAGAGGTGCTATTAAATGGGCACCACAGAGAAATTGAAAAATTTCGTCTTGAAAAAAGAATAGAAAAGACAAAAAATGTGCGCCCTGATTTGTATGAAAAATATAAATCTAAACGCGATAACTCTTGATTTTTAAAAAATTTAGTGTTACTTTTATAATAGAAAAGTTAAGCACTAACCACAAGTTTTGGTTTTTTGGTTTTAGTTTAACTCTTTGAATGATAAGTAGGAATTCGCTTTTTAAGCAACAGGAATTTTGTGAAGTACAAATTCAACAACAAATACATAAAAGATAATGCTAGAGCTGGCAGCTGGAGAAGAGGCTATGAGTACTTTCTAAAAGGGCAAGTTGAAAATGCTATTTTAGAAGACTCAACTGTTAAGGCAAAAATCAAGGGGAATTTTAAATCTCACTATGAAACACAGATTAAATTCTCTAAAGTAAGTGCTAAGCCTAGCTGCACATGCCCTCTTGAAGAACCTTGGTGCAAACACGCTATCGCACTTGGTCTTGTGGCGCTTAAAAATCACTTTTTTGATGAATATTTATATGAAAAGCACAATATTACACCTAAATTTGAAGACGAGGACCTTCCTTTTGAAGAGAATCCTCAAGGCGGATATATTTTCCACTTTAATCCAAAGCGTCGTCAAAATTTCTTTTCAATTTTAGTTCAAGATAGAAGCACAAAGCGTATTATAAGAGATCTAGAGGGCATTTTTAGAGCAATGTTAGAAGCTCAAAAAACTGACCCAAATTTCCAAATGAACAACGCTCAAAAACTTGAAGCCAAGATGTTTCAAATGCTTTTAAAATTATCAAGACTAGATAAAAAATCTGGTTGGTATGATGTTTCAATTAATAAATTTGATGAATTTTTCAACATGCTATCAAAGCTTGAAGATGTGGTGGATGCTAAGACTCACAAGAAAATTCGTTTTGAAGAAGATACTTGGAAACTTTGTTTATCTGTAAATATTTCATACGTTGGAAATGTTTTATTATCACTATTTTGGGAGCGCCCAAATGGTGAAGAAATTTATCCTTTTGAAGAAATAAGATACTTTTCAAGACAGCTAAAATGGGGTAGATATAAAGATATTATCTTTAGAACAGATGCTCAAGTGTCAATTTTGCCACAATACCTAATTAAAGCATCATTTACAGATGTAAAAGACGCTGAAGGCGGGAAGTTTATCTATGAGGAGCTTCCAAAATTAAGAAACATGATGAGTGTACAATTATCTGAAGAGATGGAAAAACTGGCTTTTGAAAAGCGACCTCCAAAGTGCGTTGTAGAACTAAGTGTTGATTATGACCTATCATTAAAAGCGTCACTAGAATTTGACTATGATGGGGTTAAAGTTCCATACACAAGAACTCCAAAAAGCCCTTATGTCACCATTAAACAACCTGAAAAAGACTTATTATACTGGCTTAAAAGAGATATGGCATTTGAACAACAAGCCTATCAAATGCTTCAAGCGTGTAGGTTCGCGCCTACTGCCACAAACAACCTAGCTCTTGATAAAGAATTTGCAATAGATTTTTATAACTATTTTATAAATAAAGCTGGAGATGGTTGGGAATTTATTGAAAAAGATGATATGGGCGTGTATAAGCTTAACAACAAAGGTTTTGAGCTTGTTGCAAATATAGATTTCTCTGATGATTCAACGGACAAGTTTGAAATTGAAATGCACGGTGAGGTAGAAGGCGAAGTTGTTGAATTTGAAAAGATTCAAGATCTAGTTTATGACGGCGCTAAATACTACAACACCAAAGGAAAAGGACAAGCTTCAATTCCATCTGATGACATCTTATCACTTTTAAAATCATTTAATACATACGATGTTTATAAAAATGATAAAGATAACTTCATTGTAAAAACATATCGAGCAGGCGTTGTGTCTGAAATGGAGAATATGGGCGTTAAGTTAAAAATGTCTAGAAAGTTCTCAAAATTCTTTAAAGAAATCTCAACTTTTTCAAATATGGAGAACACTCCGCTTCCAAAATCTACAGTGGCAGAATTAAGAGAGTATCAAGCAAAGGGTTACAGCTGGTTATGGTTTTTGTATAAATACGGCCTAAACGGTATTCTAGCAGATGATATGGGTCTTGGTAAAACCGTTCAAACTCTTACACTTTTACAAAAAGCAAAAGAAAAAGACGGAAAAGAGCCAACTCTTGTAATATGCCCCACCTCTGTTGTTTTCAACTGGGAAAATGAAATTGAAAAGTTTGCTCCAAATTTAAAATATTTGACACTATCAGGGGTGGAGAGAAAATCTCAATTTAAAAATATTCCAAAATATGATGTCGTAATTACAAGCTATGCTTTAGTTAGACGTGATATTGAAGAACTTAAAAAACATGAATTTAGATATGTAATTTTAGATGAATCTCAAAACATTAAAAACGCTACTTCTCAAACTTCAAAGTCTGTTAAAGAGCTTCGCTCAAAACACAGGCTGGCACTGTCTGGTACACCAATTGAAAATAGACTTGAAGAACTTTGGAGCGTTTTTGACTTCTTGATGCAAGGCTTCTTGTTTGAGGCAAATGAATTTAACCACAGATATGTCAATCCTATCGTAGAGCGTGCTGATAAAGCAGTTGAAAGAAGACTTAAGGGACAAATTTTCCCATTCATTCTTCGCCGCATGAAGCGCGACGTGGCCAAAGATCTTCCTGATAAGATTGAATCTGTTGCATATTGCGAATTAACACCTGAACAAAAAGATTTATACTTACAGGTTCTTGATTCAACCAAAGAAGAATTATTTAAAAGCATTGAAACAGTCGGACTTGAAAAATCAAGAATGTCTATATTCTCTGCATTATTGCGCCTTCGCCAGATCTGTTGTCACCCAAGGCTGTATGACAAAGAAGGTATGTTAGGGCTTAATGAAAGCGGAAAATTTGAACATCTACAAGAAATGCTAGAGCAGATTATATCAGAGGGCCATAGAATATTATTATTCTCTCAATTTGTTGGAATGCTTGATATTATTAAGGTTTGGCTTGAAACAAAAGGTATTAAGCACGAATATCTATCTGGTGCGACAAAAAATCGCCAACAAGTTGTTGAAAGATTTAACAGTGATGAAACTATTCCAATTTTCTTAATCAGCTTAAAGGCTGGTGGAACAGGCTTGAACCTAACTGGTGCAGATTATGTTATACATTATGACCCATGGTGGAACCCTGCTGTTGAAGATCAAGCAACAGACAGAGCGTATCGTATTGGCCAAACCAAAAAGGTTAACGTATATCGCTTAATCACAAAAGGCACAGTTGAAGAGAAGATTCAAAGATTAAAGTCTAAGAAACGTTCTCTAGTAGACAGCGTTATTTCAGTTGATAGAGATATTGCAAAAACTCTTACATATCAAGACATTAAAGACATCTTTAGCATATAGAATAATTAAAAAATTACTTCATGTATTCATTAAGTTCAACATATTCAATTGCTTCTTCAATTGAATCAAAGCACTTAATTACATTATTTAAAAATACATAACTAAGGGCATCTTTCACAGTGTCGCAAGGTTTTACGATACTGAAAGAACCATTTTTAGCGTTTGTTGCTTTAAACACTTCAACAAAAAGTCTAGAGTAATTATCTGAAAACACTTTTATGTGCTCAAGATTAAAAATAATATGTTTTTTATCATTAGAAATGTTAAGGTTTACTTCTTTAACAATATTTTCAACATATTTATCTGAATTAATTTTATACAAAGACATAACACAAATGTCCTCATTTATATGATATTTGTGAAATTCCTCACTAGCGCCTTTTTGCGAATTCGAAGAAATGAACTTCATAATTTTATCGTGCCATTGTGGCTGTTTTGAAATAAACTCGTCAACGCCGAATTTATAGCACTCTTGAACCATTTTAGGATCATCTGTACCAGATATAACAATAACCTTATAGTCTTTGTTTTCTTTCCCTTTTAATTCCATAGCCTGCGATATTAAATCAAAACCATCTTGAGCATCAGGCAAGAACAGGTCGACTACTACATAGTCAATTTTTTTCTTTTTAATTTCAGCAATTGCTTCTTCTTTGCACCTTGCAACATAAACATTCACACCAATTTTTTTAAGCATAGCGCTCAATTGAAAAATTGATAATTCCATATCATCGACAATAAGTACATTTATACTCTCAGCTGTAAAAAAGCTAAGTGGATAATTAACGTGGTTTAATTTTCTCTCAATGGCAATAATCGCTCTAGATAGCATTTCTGACGGTTCTAGTTCATCGTTTAAATCTATACCTGATAGTTTAACTAAGTTTGCGTATTGCTCTTGTGATAATTTTAAATCTTCTTGCATAGAAAAATTATACACGTAAGAGAGAAAAAATGCCATAGATTAAATTTTATAATATAATGAGTTTAGATTATTTGGAGTAAAAAAATGGAAAATACAATTAACACAAAGGCTTTTGGTAAAAATGATATAAGGGGAATATTCCCATCAGAGGTGAACTCTGAACTCTTTTATAACACAGCTAAAGCTTATGTGAAATTTGTATCTAAACAAATAGTAAACACTGTAGGCAGGAAAAAGCCATATGAAGATATGCTATTTACAGTTTCTATGGATGCCAGATTGCACTCACCAGAACTTAAAAGAGCAATAATCTCAGGTTTGTCTTCTTGCAAGGTAAATGTATTAGACCTTGGGCTTGTGCCTACTCCTCTTGGATATTACAGTGAATTTGCAAAAATTGAAGAAGATGTAATAGAGGGTAAAAGTGTTGATGGCGCTTTAATTATTACCGCTTCACATAACCCATCACAATACAATGGGCTCAAAATGACATACAACAAAAAAAGCTTAAACGAGGATGAGATTCAAGAGGTTAAAGAACTTGCTCTTAATTCATATGAATCTTACAACTCTGATACGTTAAATACCTACAAAGTTGGATATGAAAAAGAATGCGACATTATTTCAAACTATATAGATAAAATCACTTCAATGTTTGCTAGAATTGGCGATGGAATTAAAATCGTTGTGGATTCAGCTAACGCTACAGGTGGGGTTGTTGCACCACAATTGTATAGAGAATTAGGATGTGAGGTCATTGAGCTTTTCTCTGAAGTTGATGGCAACTTCCCTAATCATCATCCAAATCCTAGTGATGAAAAAACATTAGACGCTATTAAAAAATCAGTTGTTGAAAATCAGGCAGACTTTGGAATAGCATTTGATGGCGACTCTGATAGAATAGGCGTTGTAGATTCAAAAGGAAACGCTATATCAGGAGATAAGCTTCTTTTAATATACGCTCTTGATTTAATCAATGAATTAAAACCAAGGGGTGAAGTGCCAACTGTTGTAAGTGAGGTAAAATGCTCACAAGTTTTATATGACACAATTGATAATTCTGGCGGTAGAGCAGTAATGTATAAAACAGGCCATGGGTATATTAAATACAAAATGAAAGAAGAAAAAGCGCTTCTAGCTGGTGAAATGTCAGGGCATGTATTTTTTAAAGACAGATATTATGGATATGATGACGCGCTATATGCTGGATGCAGGCTAATTGAAATATTAGCAAAATACAGACAAAAAGATTCTAATTTTGATATTACAGATATGCTTGAACCGTTTAATCACGTGCATTTATCAAAAGAACAAAGGCTTCATTGTCCAAATGAACACAAGGAAGAAGTGCTTGAAAAGCTTTCTAAAATTATTAGTGAAGAATTATTTGGGGCAAAGATTAAAGAAATTATCACGCTAGATGGCCTAAGGGTTGTTCTTGAAGATGGCTTCGCGTTAATTAGACAATCAAACACAGAGCCCGTTTTTACTTTAAGGTTCGAAGCAAAGACAAAAGAAAATTGTGAAAAATATCAAGACGCGCTTTGCTCTCTAGTTGAAGAACTTGTCAAAAAAACATCTTAAATGAAAGTATAAGAAATTATACTTTAAGGTAACAAAAGTATTTTGTAGTTTTTTACTATACATTTTAAAAATTTAGTTGCTATAATGTAAATTATGAAACGAAGCAATTTCAAAAAATTTATAATATTGGCATTGGCACTTCATCTTTGTTTTTCAAATGCAGTTCTAGCTAAAGGTTCTGATATTGAAGCACAGCTATCGCAAATTGAGATAAGTATTTGGGGTTTTGATTATCCAAAAGAAAAAACTCAAGATAGGCTAAAAAGAATTGAAGGCAACGTTTTTGGACTTGAAGTTCAAGACAAAAATGAAGAACAAAGGGTTCAAAACTTAAATCAAGCTCTTGGCTTTGAATCTCAAGAGGAGCAAAATAGCTCGCTTGGAGAGCTTATGCAAGAAGAACTTGAAGGTGTATCTTATCCTCAAGTTGATAAGCTTGAGCTTGCTTTATTTAAAAAAGTTTATGACAAAGAGGCAGTTTATAAAAGAATAGAACGCCTTGAAAAAGAACTTTTTGGTGAAAAACAAGAGGGCGATTTGGCCTCTAGAACAGATAGGCTAAAGGGCTATCTTGATACTGAAGAGCAAAATCAAAATGATTATATAGTTCAAGATGAATCTGGCGATTATAGTGCTTATTATGATGAGTACACAAATGATATGGGCATTCAACTATCAGGGCTAGAGCAATTATTGTTCAAAAAAACATATTCAAATGACCCAACAGCTTTAAGATTAAACAGGCTTGAGCGTGAAATTTTTGATAGAGAATTTTCTCAAGATTCAAACATAACAAGAATGGAAAGACTAGAAGCGGCATCAAGCGCTAATCGTACTTCAAAACACTATGATCAAAACAGATTCCAAAAATTCGCCTCAACAGGTGTTCAAATTGGAACAATAGTTTTAATGATTTTAGCAATGCTTTTATAATTAATTTTTCATCAAATAATCAACTTGAGCAGCAAGTGCCTTAACTTCTTTTGTCACATCTTTTTGAGTCTTAATTTCTTTTGTTAAAAGAATTTTTTGCAAAGCATTATTTATATTATCATCAATTTCTTTTTTATTATTATCGCCAAAGTTTTTATTGCCACTATTTTTTAATTGCTCAATACTGATACATTTAGCTTTTGCCATTAAATCAGATTCACAATCTTGAAAATATGGGTCTAAAAATGCTTGTTCATTAACTGGAATGACATTTGTCTTTTTTGCAAGCTCTACTTGAGTTTGAGCAGATGTTAACATTAAAAGGAATTCTTTTGCTACTTTTTTATTTTTAGCAGTCTTGGGAATTACAAAATTCATCAAAGAAACATCATACTTTCCACTCGCCCCAAGCAACTGTGGAGCTACATCGGACTTTTCAAACACAGATGGCGCATTTTGTTTAACCATATTTAAAAAATTAGACCCTA
>CAYJMX010000009.1:0-3590 GCA_964371485.1 uncultured Gammaproteobacteria bacterium
CTTTAAATTGTGGAAAAACAGATGAGTGCAATCTTTGAACTTGATTTGCTGTATATATTTCATCGGCGATAGTTGCAGAAATATAGTCTTTTATAACTATATCAAGTGTTTTAATCTGGAGCTTGATGCCAAGGATGCAGAATTTAGTTCTTGATCCATCCTCGCTCTTTTTTATTGAGAAAATTTTACTTAAAATATTTTTTAATGACATTACACAAGCTCTCCGTTTAATAATTTTTCATAAAAAGTGCCTTGCAATTCACTGCTATCTTTTAACCCTAATACCCTGTGTTTAAAGGATAGCTTATGAATAGAAGTTGTGCTTTTTATCTGTTCCCATTTTTTGTCACAATATTTATTTAAAAGTTCACTTTGAAAATGCTGAACAGGAATAAAGCTTGTAAAAGGTGTCTTTTCGTATAGTTTCTTATTTTTGGGGCAAATTTCAGTCAAAAGTGTGAAAAGATGCAGATAAAAGAAGTAATTCACAACAAAACTGTTGCTCTCCCAATATTCATACAGGCAATCACGCATTTGAAGTAAAATTTTATGATTTGGCTTTGAATGGATAAAATAATTAGCTAAATTGAGCCCGTCAAGGTCGTCTTTTGCGTAGTTTTTAAATATAAATAAATTAGAATTACAAATATAATCTGGTAATTTATCTGTTAAAAGAACTGTAGAATCAATCCAGCAACCACCGTGTTTAATTAAAAGCATTGTTCTTAATAAGTCTGAAAAATGTGCCATTTTCATTTTGCCAGATTCAACCATATCATAATATTTTTGAGGAATATCTACATAGTTTTTAATTGTCGCCATATCAAGCACGATATGCCTTTTATTTGGCTCAAATTTATCAATACTTTTAACACATTGTTTCACAATTTGAGGCGCATTTTCAATGCCCTTATCCCAAAATTGCCAAATTGTATAATTATCAATCTCGTCAAGAGTAATGTTATTATAGTTGTTATCCTTTATTATTTTTTTTGCATATTTCTTTAAATATGACTTTGCCATGTTGCCCTTAAGTACTCTTCTGACACGTCTATCAAAAATAAATACTTCAAGGAAAATCTTTTTAATTGAATTGATGAGCTTATTTATAGGAGAAAAAATCATCATAACGTTTCATCCTCACTTTTAAGTATTGAAATAAGCTCTGGATAATACTGAGCTATTTTATTCATGGCCTGAACACCACTTAGGCCTTCTTTTTTGGTCTTTTTGTTTATTTTGCACAGACCGTGCTGTTGGGTGTCTTCAATATTTCTTATATTCATATCATATGAAAGACCCGTAAGTGTTTTATATCCATTTAAAACAGACATCGCCCAAAGCCAGATATCGTCTTGAGTGGGAACAATTTCATTAAACTTTTGTATACTTAGAACATCTTTGTGTAGAGAATTAGGAGGGTATAATGTTCCACCACAACCTATTACAGTGTTTTTAAATGATGGCTCTTTAAACCTTGTCCAATACATTTTTGATGATGGATATGTTTTAATCTTTTCACCTAAAAGTTTAATTCTCCAAGCTCTGTTGGCTATAACACAGTTTGGGTTTTGAGTATGCAAATTATACAAGTGTTCAATTACGTTATTATTGTAATAAATATCGTCATCAAAAGTAATTATTATGTCATTTGGACATTCAATTAAAGTTGGGATAATTTTTTTGTATGATTTTATGTCCTCACACCATTTTATCTCTAGACCATGCTTTTTAAGTGCCAACAGTCCTTCTGGCAGATCATCTTCTTTGTTTTTAAATTGTTCAGCAGCTAGCCACAGGATTAACCTGCTTGGCTGTAAAGACTGCTTCAAGATGGTTATAATAGTTTTTTCTACCTTGTTAATTCTTTCTGGAAAAGTTGTAAGAGAGGCCACAATGTTGTTGCTATTTATATCAAGACATTTGGTGTCAACTAGGCTTAAGTCAATCTTGGGCAGGTTTTTAACCTTTCCCTTAATCTGTATGCCTAAAATAAAAATTACATAATGGTAATCAATTATTGATATTGATAAAATTTTTCGCACAATGATTTTTGTAAATTCGCAAAAATTTACGCATACTTTTTTTACATGGCGAAATGCATTACGCTCATTTAATGAGCTGTAAGTCATATTCTCTCCTTAATTTCCAGAATCAGTTTATTTTATTATACCAAAAACAAAATAAGTGGCTGCATGTATATTTTTAAACTAAAAAATCCTTCAGCTAATGCTAAAGGATTTAAAATCTGGGGCGAAAGGACTCGAACCTCTGAATGCCTGGACCAAAACCAGGTGCCTTACCACTTGGCTACGCCCCATTGGATACTTTTATTCTATAAAATAAAATAATTATGTCAAGTACTATCTTTTGTTTACAACGCTTGAAATAGCGTTAATGAATAGTGATGTCATCTCTTCAATATAGTCTTGTGTTGTAAGACCATTTACTACAATGTCAGCTATATCCATTGTTGGCCTAATATATCTAAATGCTGTTTGATTAACATCATGGAATTGAATGTCTGCAGCTTTACCAATTTTGCCACGAGATACCGCTCTTGAGTACCAACGTTCTCTAATTATTTCATGTGGTGTGTAAACATAAATTTTGATATCAGTTATATCTCTAAAGCAGTCATTTAAAACATACAGGCCCTCATTTAAAATGAATTTAGCTGGTTTTTTAAGCGCCATGTCTTTTTTGCTCTCGCAAGTCACAAAGTTGTAATAAGGAGCATGGATCTCATTTCCTTCTTTTAGTTGAACCAAGTGCTCTTTCATAAGCGATAAATCAATAGCATCAGGTGTATCAAAGCTGAACCCTGATTTAAATAACTCCTCATAGCTGCCTGCTTTTGATAATTCAGCCGATGCGTCTTTGTAGTAGTCATCACAGCTAATAATTGTATAAATGTCGCTTGAATCAGATTTTAAGCAAGCCTTTGCTGTATTGTTTACAAGGGTTGTCTTACCTGATGCCGATTCTCCGGCGATAGAAACCAAAAAACGAGATTTCTTTTGCGCTAGAGCTTTTCTGGCGATGTTAAATATAAAAGCTTCATTTATTCTTAAAATAAGCGGTTGTTTTTGTTGTCTATCTTGAGCAATTACTTCTCTAATGTTGTTCAATATCTTTGCAACATATGGAATTTCACCCAAACTAACCGACTTATCTAAATCACTCATAACCATAAAATTCCCAAATTATTCTTCGTCGTCTTCAAATGAAATTTGAGCAGTTCCATTTTCAAACGCATCTTGTAAAAGTAAATATGTCATATATGCTCCCGTTGCCACTGCTTTTGGATCAAGACTAGAATTTTGGGCAATTTGAACAATCGCAGCGTTAATTTCAGGATTTTCATCTTTAACGACGTGGATCATTTCTTTTCTCCAGCCGTCGATGTCATTCATTATGTTTGATATAACGCGCTCTGTAGCGTCTTGTTCAATAATTGGTAGCATTATATAATTTTACTCAAATGGCATTTTAGTGTCAAACTAATATATATTTATGTTAATATGAGTTTTATGAACATCCTAGTTGGCTTATCTGGCGGTGTGGATTCAGCCACATGTCTTCATATA
>CAYJMX010000009.1:3600-18515 GCA_964371485.1 uncultured Gammaproteobacteria bacterium
AAAAGAGCAAAATCATAGCCTTGTAGGCGCTATGATGACTATTTATGATGGCGATTGCATTGAATCATCTAAAATTTCTTGCTATAAAAGCGACAAGACAAATGAAATTAATGATGCTAGAAAAATCTGTGAAGACTTTGGCATAGATTTTCATTTAATTAATCTAGCTAGTGAGTTCAACGAACTTGTATTTGATAAATTTAAAGACGAATACAAATCTGCAAATACGCCAAATCCTTGTCTTGAGTGTAACTCTTATATAAAATTTGGCGCACTTTTAAATAAAGCCAAAGATCAAGGTATTGCTTTTGATAAATTTGCAACTGGACACTACGCCCAAGTTGAATTTTGTGATACAACTTCAAGATTTATACTCAAGCGCGGTGTAGACACCAAGAAGGACCAGTCTTATTTTTTATATAAATTAAATCAAGAGCAGCTTTCTAGGATAATTTTCCCACTTGGTGGTTATACAAAAGAACAAACAAGAGAGTATGCCCTTAAAAACAATTTAATATGCGCTAAAAAGCAAGAAAGTCAAGATTTTTATGCTGGCAAATACACTGATTTATTAGACTTTGACGATAAAAAAGGAAAAATCATTGACACATTTGGCAATGTCCTTGGGGAACACAATGGAACTCATAATTTTACCATTGGACAAAGAAAAGGTATTCAAGTTGCATACAGTGAGCCACTATATGTAGTTTCCCTTGATGCGGAAAGCAATAAGGTCATTGTGGGTACAAAGGAAAACTCATTTAGCACAGGCTTATTGGCAAATAATGTTAATTCAATTTATAAAGAAAAATTTGATAGTGAGTTTGTTGCACATGCAAAATTACGCTCTGCAGGTTCACTTGTTGAGTGCAGTGTGAAAGTGCAAGATGATGTATTAGATGTTAAATTTAAAGAGCCACAAAGTGCCATTGCCCCAGGGCAATCTATTGTGTTTTATGATGATGATATTGTTCTAGGTGGCGCTGTCATTAAATCCTTTTACTAAAAAGCGACCCCGTAGAGTCGCTTTTTGATTATTTACGATGAATAGATATCATCAATTAAGTTGTCATAATCAGATGTGTCATTATCGAATAATGAATCTGATGGTGGTGCTACTGCGTCCCCTGTTCCACAGTCTTCATCACTTGTGTCTTCTGATGGAGACTCTGTTGGCTCTTCAGCAGGTGTATCGTCTTGAGTGTTATCTTCTACTGGTGGCTCTGTTGGATCTTCAGTTGGAGCTTCAGGAGTTTCTATATCAGCACTTCCTGATGAATCGATTTCTGGTTCAGAATCAAATAAACCTTGATCAATTCCGCCTTCTTGTGGGCCATAGCCACTATTTTCTTCATTAGGTTCAACAGGATCTGCCGGATCGCAATCTGGGTCTACTGGTGGATCCGTAGGATCAGTTGGTGGATCTGTCGGGTCCGTAGGAGGATCTGTAGGATCAGTTGGTGGATCAGTTGGCTCCGTAGGAGGATCTGTTGGGTCCGTTGGCCCAACATCTGGATGCTCAGGCTCTTCTGGTTCTGGCTCCTTTGGTGGATCTACTGGCGGATCAACCGGAGGGTCAACTGGAGGATCAGGATCTACCGGAGGATGCTCAGGCTCTGCTGCATCTGGATCTTTTGGTGGATCTGTTGGGTCCGTAGGAGGATCCGTTGGATCAGTAGGTGGATCTGTTGGGTCCGTAGGAGGATCCGTTGGATCTTCTGGTTCTGTAGGTGGAACATACGGATCAGTTATTTCAGGAATAGTAACATCTGGTATTTCAGGCACATAAGGATCATCTGGTGTGTCTGGAACTTGAATATCCGGTACATCCGGTACGACTACAGGCTCTTCTGGCATATGAATGAATTTGCTGATAACACCACCGGATGCGATATTATACGCCGCGTCAGGTAGTTTAATATTTTCAACAACTGCATTTCCATCGGCATCAACAAGAGGAAGGTGCAATATATCTTCAATCGCCATTTCGCCATCGTTCATCAATGTTTGGAAGTATTCATTTTCTTGAGCGATCGCAATAGCTGCGGCGTGAACATAAGCCATCGTTTCAGCGTCCTGAGGATTTTGATTATATTTATCAAGAAGAGTTAAACCGCTTTGAGAATCAAGATCTTCATTATCTGAATAATTATCTAGTAAATCAATAAATGTATTATATTTTGTCTCACCAGTGCCAGCCATTTCGTCAATAACTTCACCGTATTGGTTTATTTCAAGCAATGTACCATCTTCATATCGCTCAACAACGTTTCCATAGTCATTTGTCCAAGATGTAATAAGCTCGCCCTTATCGCGCTCTAATACATTAACTTCTTGTACACTAGGCAATAGGTATGAATACGTGAAATCTTGTCCATTTGTGATATTTTCCATAGCGCCGAGAGTTTCATTGCCAATTGATACTCTTTGTACCATAACAGGCTCAAGAGTTAATTTATATGCATCTTCAAAGCCATTTGTTTTAAGCATATCTAAAGCTTCATCTCTTGATAGGCCTTCAAACAGATGCATATTTTCACTATTATCTCTCGTCGCTTCTAGAATATTTGTATAACTGTCAGTCCAAATAGACTGAACTTTTTCACCAAAATTTTCTTCACTTTGGCTAATGTAATTATCTAAAATTGCTGCTTCAACAGAAGGATATGTTATATTGCCAAAGGCATCTTGCGTTTTTTCAGCTACAGATGGATCAATAGTTACTTCTTGAGCATCTGGTATAAACAATTCGCTATCATCATAAGCTACAAATGTGTGCTCGCTAGTAAAATCTTCATATGTCGAATTTACAAGATAAATTTCTGACATTGAATTATTTGTCGTTAAATCAGCTCCTAATAGAAGATTCTGTGGGATTTGAGCAACATCTTCAAACGATTCTAGATATTCATTATTGATAGTGCTTAAAATGTCTTCTGAATTTGCTTTGGCTTGATCTAAAGCAACATAATATACGTTTGATTCGTTAATTTCACCAAAGTTGTTGTATACAACATCTCTAAGCGTGTCGCCATCATTTAGAGCGTATTCTACAACTTCATCTCCGGCTTCTGTGCCACCTGCTGGAACCCTTACAACTCTATTGATTTCATTTGGCGTAGTCATAACTGTCACGGCTTGGTTGTCCATTGCTTCTGTTATAGCTGTTGGTGGAACATATATTTCTGGTTGAATCTGCTGTACAGGGCGCTCAGAACACCCTCTCATTCCCAATGACATCAAGGCAGCAGCAGCAATAATTTGCATCCTTTTAAATGTGCTCATCCCTTTTTTATTTTTAGATATATCAACCTGATCGCCTTTATCATCTTTTCCTCTAAAATACACTTGAGTTTTAGCGTTTTTTAACTCAGCTTTATTGTATTCAAGATTTGATGCATTAAATTGAATATTTGGCATTTTACCCCTTTTCGAAAATTGTGCTTATATATAAAATCAAAACGCAAAAAATAAATAATTGACTAAATTTAGGCGATTTTAAGCCATTTTTTACATTTTGTTACATATTTAGTATTTTGTTGTTAATTTTGTTGCAATATCACGCGCAACAGCCTCGCCCATAGACATACATGATTTTTGAACTCTAAGGCCAGCTTGAGTAATAAAATCAGCACCCAATATCTTGCCCACAGCGTACAAGTTATCATAATCAAAAGACATCAAAGATTCAAGTGGCAAACAGTAAGTGCCAATATCTTCAAGTATTGATTCATTCTTCTTATTTGAATGAACATCAAGCGGATAATTTGAATATAGAGCAATATTGTCAAATTGTTTCTTTGCTCTTATATCTTCAATACTAAAGGTATGCTTGCATTTGACACGTCTTGTTTCCCTGTGTCCAACCTTGTTCGCAATGCTTGATATAAATGATTTTTCAAACCCATCTATATATTTTGTCAAAAAAGTGTGTAGTCTTAGAATAGCACTTCTTGACTCAATAATTGCTTTAGAATAAGACAGTGGACAATTGCTATCGTAGTCCACCAATCTAGGACAGTTCAGGGCAACGGTATGAGGCATATTTGGTACTGTAAAAAGTTGAAAATAGGCCAAATCAGACTCTTTTAGTACCCCATCACTTAAGGCTTTTTTGAAATATGGCGTCAATGCCCAATTTTTATCTTCATCGTGTGTAAATGCAGTTGATAAATGTATATTGTCATCTATTAGATAGGTAGTGGTAACATTTCTATCATTATCGATAGAATTTAAAAATTCAGAAAAGATTTCTAAATCAACATTCGAAATTAAAAATCTTAAACTTGGAGGCTGTTTTTTTTCTGTGTCTGTTAAAAAATTACAATTTAACATTTTTGAAAAACTAGCATTACCTGTTGCGTCAACATAATATATCGATTTGATTGGTATTGATAACATATTTGAGGAAATATTTATAAAATCAACATTTTTAACATTAATTTTGCAACTCTCTACCACCGACTCAAACATAATATCAACGCCAACATTTTTTAACATCTTGTCAAACACTACGCTAAGATGTATTGGGTTAAACCAGCCGTCGTTACCGTCCCCATATTCAAGCTGTGCGCCCATGGCTTTAGCTTGCTCCACAAGCTCGTTGTAAAAATCGGTATTTAAATTATTGGAATCAGACTTCATAGATGGAATAACAAGTCCGCCTGTCATATCGCCACCAAGATATGATTCCTTTTCTATAAGCAAAGTTTTTAATCCCAATTTTGCGCAAATGTACGCACAAGATATTCCACTTGCGCCCGCACCAATAATTGTAACGTCATAATTTTTCATCAATTTGCCCATAAATTGTATAAAGTTGTACAATTAGTATTATACCATAGTGAAAGCAAATTGACTTATTCCCCTACTTATTGCCTTTTAGGTGAATATTATGATTAATAGATAGGTATCTATAATATATATTATGTAATATTGAATTTAAAAACAACTGGACATCTTAATGGTCATAAAATTTTACAATTTTAGTCTTAAATGCTAGTTTTGATTTTAATTTTGATTATATCACTCAAAATTTTGCTCAAGTTGATAATGAAACTTATGCTTTCAAATTTTATAATCCAAAATGAGAGATTAGGAGCAAATATGCACAGCGAAAATAATAATTCTAAAATCAGGGTGGTTTTAATAGAAGATCACAAACTTATGCGAGTTGGCCTTAAGTCATTATTTGAAAAAACATCTGACATAACAGTAGTAGCCGAAACGCCATCGGGCAAAGAGGGGGTTGATAAAATAAAGCATCATAAGCCAGATGTTGTGATTTTAGACTTAAAACTTGAAGATATATCGGGAAAAGAGGTTGCAAGGCAGATTTTAGCATCAGGAAGTAACTCTAAAATTTTAATATTAAGCTCGTCATTAAGTGAACAGGATACTATTGAATTGCTAAAAATTGGCATAAATGGCTATGCACTCAAGGATATAAACTCTGAAATGTTGATTATGGTTGTAAAAAGCATTAATGATGGGGCAATGTGGCTTGATAGTAAAGTAGTTGAATTAATTAGAGAATCGAGCAATGGCGTCATTCCGCAGAAAACAAAGAGTAGACAGAGCTTCAAGGCAACACACGCAAATTTAACTGAGCGCGAGTATGAGGTATTAAAGCTTGTTGTGGATGGAAAATCAAACCATGAGATAGCTGAAATACTTAAAATAAGCGAACATACCTCAAAAGCACACGTTTGCAATGTGATACAAAAGCTTGTTGTGGATGATAGAACACAAGCTGCCGTTAAAGCAATAAAAGAAGGAATTGTGTAAATATTTTAAATATTTTATCATTACCAATCGATTAGATTTATTTAACTACTTTATCATTATCTATCTATTAGATACGTATTGATAAGAAAAACGCAAATCAAAATAAATTCGATCTGCGTCAAATAAGCACAAAAAAACTTTTTTTATTTTTCAATTCATTTAATTTAATGGCATGATAAAATTTTAAGAACACTTCAACTAAAATATACTACGGCTATTTTTCAGCATTCTTTATACTAAAAAAATTCTTTGTTACATTAGTTAATATTTAGCTCTTTACATAGCAAAAAATATCAAAAATATGTTTTGTACACACAGAATGATTGGTGTAGTGAAAAATGTTAATATAGGGGCAGTAAGGGCAAATAAACACGCATGTAGTCCTGCTTTTTCAAGCAATCCCCTCAAAACCCAACCCGCTAGGGATTATAAGAGCTATTTAGACAGTGCAAATTCTGGCAATTTATTTGCCTCAAACGTCTCTGCCATCAGCTTTTCAGGGGGTTATAATTTTGCATTAAAGAAAATATCTGGTCTCCCTTGCGCTTATTGTGGCAAAGAAGTTGTGTCTTATGACACTATAGATGAGGTGCAAGAACTCAAGGGGAGCGAGCTTACCGATAGACTTGAGGTTTTTTTGAGGCAGAATCCAAAAGACAAAGATAGTATAAAAGGACAAGCGTACAATGAATTCAAGAGAATAGTGCTTGCTAATCCCAAGTTAAATGGTGCTGATATATTGCCTATTGTATATGTAGAATCGCGTGATAAAGTAATAGCTAAACAA
Source organism: uncultured Gammaproteobacteria bacterium (assembly GCA_964371485.1). Taxonomy (GTDB): domain Bacteria; phylum Cyanobacteriota; class Vampirovibrionia; order Gastranaerophilales; family Gastranaerophilaceae; genus CAYJMX01. Next base: position 10,175 of record CAYJMX010000009.1, read on the forward strand.
TTAGCGGTATATTCTAGTGTACAACGACTAGCCAAAAAGCTACCAAATGACAGAATATCCAGATATATTAACACGGTTAAAGATCAAGACGTCAGCCTTAATAAAAACATATCAATGGACAAATTAACAGAATTTTTAAAACAAGACACGCATATTCAGTACAGAAGACAGGTTATGCGCAGATTTGATGAAATAGCAGATTCGTACAGTAGAAAGAAAGATAGGGCTACAGTTGCTCAAATTCGTAATGAACTTATGAAACTCCCGAATTCAAAAAATGACAAAGATGCTTATTTGGTAAAATTTATATCCGGCTCTATAAGAAAGACGGAATCAGTTAAAAATCCATATGTCCCGCTAGAGTCCGGCGCTGCAGCATTATTTTACTCGGTTATTTTAAACCCATATTTAGCGTCAGCTGAACATATAAAGCCACATAGCCATAACGGTGCAGATGACTCATCTAATTTCTTAATAACACATGCTCATTGCAATTCTAAGCGTGGCAATGAAGATTGGATATTATACGCAACAGAGCATCCTGAAATATTTGATAATGTTATAGACAATATTGTTGCAATTGTTTCTGATCCTTCTCTTTGCTATGAGGTTGATGATCCCGATTTTGATTTACCAGAACATATAACCGACATTATAAATCAACTCAGAATTGAAACTAGTAGACATGAAATTAAAAGAGGCAACAAGAAAGTAGAAGTATTCCTAGAAGAGCTTAACGCTCTAGAGGCGCTTGTCACAGAACCAATGACTAGAATACACAACAAAAAAAAGTACAGTAAGCCTGCATAGAAATTTATATTAAAATATTAAAAAACCTCTTGAATAAACAAGAGGTTTTTTGCGTCTTATTTGACTATTTTTTATTTAAAACGTCTTTATATGAACCAGTTTTCTTGTCCACATATGTTGTATGTAACATATGGTGAGCCTTGTGTGAATTTGGTTTTTCAAGATGCTCGTCATAAAGTTTTTGAATGTCAGGGTTAACATGAGATTTTCTCATTGCCGACTCTTTATCTTCTTTATATAGTCCATCAGCTCTTACTTGGCGTCTTGTAATATCATCACAACTTCTTGGTTGTCCGCCACCGTTAATACAGCCTCCTGGGCACGCCATTACCTCTAACAGTTGGAATTCAGCTGTGCCAGCTTTTATTTCATCAAGGGCCTTTTGAGCCGCAACAAGAGACGAAACAAGTCTGATTGTAACTTTTGTGCCTTCGATGTCAATTGTAGCTTGCTTAGAGCGAGCATTAGCGTCTACGCCTCTTAAAGGTTGGAAGTCAAGATTTTCTAATGTTTTACCAGTAATTACTTCATAAGCAGTTCTTGCTGCAGCTTCAGCTACACCACCAGAAGCACCAAAGATTGTACCAGCACCAGTGTATTTTGAGAATGGATGATCTGGCTCTTCAGGTTGAATTGAAGCAAAATCGATACCAGCCGATTTAATCATTCTTGCAATTTCCTGTGTTGTTAAAACATAAGATGTTTGCGCCTTGCCATTATCAGCCAATTGCTCACGAGCAGCCTCCGCTTTTTTAGCTGTACAAGGCATAATTGATACAACACTGATGTTATCTTGCGTGCAACCTTCAAAATGCTTTGGTAAAAGTTCTAATAAAACTGGAGAAAGCATTCCTTGAGGCGATTTACAAGATGACAAGTGATGAAGCATATCTGGCTCTTGCGTTTCCATATATCTAACCCACGCAGGGCAGCAAGATGTAAATAGTGGCAAGTCTTTGCCATCTTTCACTCTAGATAAAAACTCTGTTGCTTCTTCCATAATTGTTAAATCAGCAGAGAAGTTTGTATCAAAAATATAGTCAAAACCTAGTTGACGAAGTGCTGCGTATAGTTTACCTATAACATTCTCGCCAGCTTTAATACCGAACTCTTCACCAAGAGCTACACGAACCGATGGCGCCATTTGAACAGCAACTTTTTTAGTTTTGTCAGTAACCAAGTTCCAAACATTTTCAACATCAGATTTAACTGTAAGTGCGCCAGTTGGGCAAACCTGTTGGCATTGTCCACAATAAACGCAATCAACATCCACTAGTGGATTACCAGCAAGTGGTTGAACAAGAGTTTTAGAACCACGATTGGCAAATCCCAATACACTGTGGCCTTGGTATTCGCTACACGCTCTAACGCAAGCGCCACAAAGGATACATTTGTTAGAATCTCTAACAATTGATGGGTTAGTATCGTCAATAGGCAAGAAGTCTTTTTCTTCTGCTTTGTGGAATCTAATATTGTTTACGCCATATTCTTGAGAATATTGTTGCAATTCACAAGTTCCAGATCTGTCACAAGTTGTACATTCTCTGTCGTGACCTGCTAATAGTAATTCAAGAACTGTTTTTCTAACGTGTCTAACTTTCTGAGAGTTAATATTAAGCACAAGACCTTCCTCTGGTGGCATTGTACAAGAAGCCTGAATACCTCTTCCTTCAATTTCTACAACACACATTCTACAAGCACCAAACTCTGTTAAGTCAGGTCTGTAGCAGAAAGTTGGAACATTGAAGCCATTATTTCTTATAACCTCAAGAAGGTTTTTTTCGTTACTAAATTCGCATTTTTTATTATTAATTGTTAAATATTTTGCCATTGTTAATTCCTTTATACTTGCACAATTGCTCTAAATGGACAGCTGTCTAAGCAAGCTCCGCATTTAATACATTTGTCTTGATTGATAACGTGTGGGTTTTTAACAGTGCCCTCAATAGCGCTAACTGGACAAACCCTAGAACATTTTGTACAGCCCTTGCAAAGCTCTTCTTCAATAGAAATTGATTTAAGAGCAGTACAAACTCCTGCTGGACATTTTTTATCTTTAATGTGTGCAAGATATTCATCTTTAAAGTATTTCAAAGTTGAAAGAATTGGATTTGGAGCTGTCTTCCCAAGCCCGCATAATGAGCCATCTTTAACAGCAACAGCTAAATCTTCCAATATTTCAATATCTTCTTCTTTCCCTTGTCCATTTACAATGCGCTCAAGGATTTTTAGCATATTTTTAGTGCCCTCACGACACGGTGTACACTTCCCACAGCTCTCGTTTTGAGTAAAGTTCATAAAGAATCTTGCAACTTCAACGATACAAGTGTCTTCATTCATTACAACAAGACCGCCAGAACCAACCATAGCGCCTGCTTGAATAAGATTATCGTAATCCATTTCAAGATCAAGATGTTCTTCTGTTAAGCAACCGCCTGATGGGCCACCAATTTGAACCGCTTTGAATTTTTTGCCATTTCTGATACCACCACCAATATCAAATACGATTTCTTTTAAAGTTGTACCCATTGGAACTTCAATAAGGCCTGTGTTATTAACTTCGCCAGTTAGAGCGAAAGTTTTTGTACCTTTTGATTTTTCAGTACCAAGCGATGAGAACCACTGTGCACCTTTTTCGATAATTAAAGGTACATTTGCCAGTGTTTCAACGTTGTTAATTAATGTTGGACGACCAAATAAACCAGAGTTTGCTGGGAATGGTGGTTCTGGTCTTGGCATACCGCGCTCACCTTCAATAGAAGCAATAAGGGCAGTTTCTTCACCACAAACAAATGCGCCAGCACCTTCTTTGATATGAATTTCAAAACTAAAGTCACTGCCCATTATATTTTTACCAAGGAAGTTTCTTTCCTCAGCTTCTTTAATAGCTATTTTTAATCTTTCAATTGCAAGTGGATATTCTGCACGTACATATATGTACGCTTCATCTGATCCAATAGCATAGCCAGCAATAGCCATACCTTCAAGCAATTTGTGCGGGTCACCTTCCATAACGGATCTATCCATAAATGCACCAGGATCTCCCTCGTCGCCGTTACATACAACGTAAGACTTGCCGCCTTTATTCATTGCTGTAAATCTCCATTTGCGACCTGTTGGGAATCCACCGCCGCCACGGCCACGAAGACCAGATTTTTCAATCTCATCAATAACGGCATCTGGATTATTTTCAGTTAATACTTTAGCTAAGCTAGAGTATCCGCCAACAGCAATAGCTTCATCTAAGCTTGAAGCGTCAATAGCGCCACAATTTTTAAGTGAAGTTCTTGTTTGTTTAGCGTAAAAATTTATTTCTTCATTTTTAAATATGTGTTTATTTGTATTTGGATCAACATATAAAAGTCTTTCAACAGGAGTGCCATTGTTTACATGACTTGTAATAATTTCTTCAACGTCATCCGCTTTAACTTTTACATATGTTACTTGCAACTCTGGAATAATAACTAGAACGCCTTGCTCGCAGAAGCCATGGCATCCTGTAGGAACAGCTGTAAGCTTATCGTGCTTAGTTAAAATTTCAGGTTTTGCACCAAATTCTTTAAATTTTTTCATTACATCATTAGAGCCATTTGCGATACAACCAGTACCATTGCAAATAAGAACTCTTAGTCCTTGTGCTGCAACAACTGCTTTTGCTTTTTCTTGTTCGGCTTTTATATCGCAATTTAATTGTATAGTTTTTGTTTCCATATCGTCCTAACCCTCACTGCTTACGATTTCATCGATAATAATCTTCATAGCATCACTTGTAACTTGAGGATATACTTTGTTGTTAATAACAACAACAGGAGCAAGACCGCAAGCGCCTAAGCAACTAACTGTTTCAACGGAAAAAAGTCCATCTTCAGAAGTAAATTTTCCTTCAGTTAGATCGAATCTCTTCATTAAATATGTATATACTGGCATAGAACCACGAACGTGGCATGCTGTACCATCGCAAACTTTCACTTCATATTTACCCTTTGGCTCAAGTGAAAATTGTGCATAAAATGTTGCTACGCCATAAACCGTTGCAGGAGAAACTCCTTCAACTTTTGTGCCGATATAAGTAATGGCATCAATTGGCAAATAGCGGAACTCTTCTTGTATTTTTTGTAATATCGTGATTAAATTTGCTTTTTTGGCGCCACAATCACGAATAATCTCGTCAACCCTTTTAAAGTCAGTAACTTTAACGTCCTGAACACTCATTTATTGCTCCTTTTAATGTAACTACAATAACGATTATACACTTTCAATATTAATTATCAAGAATATTATTGGACAATCATCTCTTGAATTTAGTCATTAATATGATAATCTTGAACTATAAATATTAAGGTTAAAATATGAATGTAAACAATCAAGCTTCGCAGATTAAAAATGAGATACTAGTAAAACTAATTAAGTCTTTTAAAACGGACGATTTTCAAAAAAACACTCACTTGATTCCCTTTGAAATGAGACCAGCAGGCTTTGTTGTTCCATATCGCTGTTGTATATATAAAGAAAGAGAGATAATCAGAAATAGAATTATAGCGGGTCTTGGTTTTCCTATTGATAGCTATAAAGAAGAAGAATTCCTTATGGATTATGCCCAAAAATCTCTTGAGAGAACTCAACCAGATAAGGAAGTATTAACCCTTATAGAATCAGCCTGTCAAGGTTGCGTTCCAAACAGGATTTATGTTACAGACTTATGTCAGGGATGTGTTGCACGCCCTTGTATGGAAAATTGTAATTTTGGCGCTATACAAATAATAAACGGCAGAGCGCAAATTGATAGCTCAAAATGCGTAAATTGCGGAAAATGCATCAAGGTATGCCCGTATCACGCCATTGTAAAACTAACAGTGCCGTGCGAAAATGCGTGTCCTGTGGATGCTATTTCTAAAAAAGAAAATGGGATAGCTAAAATTGATTTTGAAAAGTGTATAACATGTGGAAAATGCGTCAGGGCTTGCCCCTTTGGAGCAATCCATGAGAAAAGTCAGCTAATAGATGTTTTAAAACATATAAAAGATGGCAAAAAAGTTGTAGCAATGCTTGCCCCATCTGTTGCAGGACAAATTAAATACTCTATATATAAGCTCAAAACTGCACTGCAACAATGTGGCTTTACTGACGTGTTTGAAGTGGCCAAGGGAGCTGACACGACAACAGTTAATGAAGCACAAGAGCTAGATGAAAGAATACATGACAACGCGCCATTTATGACAACATCTTGCTGTGCGGGGTACAATAATCTTGTAGATAAGCATATTCAAGAAATGGATAAGTTTAGATCACACACCAAGACACCACTATATTACACAGCACAATACTGCAAGGAGCTTGAACCAGAATTTATTACCTTGTTCTTCTCATCTTGTGTGGCTAAAAATAGTGAGGCACAGAATAATCCAAATATAGATTACGTTCTTAATTTTGAAGAAATGAAATCACTTTTTGAGGCTTATGAGATAGATTTTGATTCAATAGATGAGACACAATACAACACAGAGGCGAGTTACGAAGGTAGAGCGTATGGCATTTTAGGTGGCGTTTCAGACGCTGTTATGAGTGCTTGCAATTGTGAGTTTGAAATTTCTCCGCACATTATTAATGGCATCACTAAAGAATCAATAAAAGAATTAAAAAAGTATGCTACAACTCAAAAATGCGATTCGGGCAATTTGATTGAAGTGATGTGTTGCGAGAATGGTTGCGTAGGCGGTAATGATTGTACAGTGCAGGCAAGAATCGCTACAACACAAGTAAAGAAGATGAAAGAATTTTCAAAGTCTATTGTTGAGAAAACAGACTAACAATAATGGCAATTTTTTTTAACAAGATGTTTTAATTAGATTATAAAGAAAATATGAAAGAATCGAGATGCAAAATTTTATAAATAGTGTTCAAAATGCCCAAACAGCCAACATAAGTCAAAATGTGCCAGCTAATAATCCTCAAAATCCACCAACATCTACTGCGCCGTTAAACACTAAAGAACAAGCTAAATTAAGCCCTCAGCCAACCGAGGATAGCTTTGTTAACTCCAACAAAACCAATATCGCAATAGGGGCTGTGGCGCTCGGAGCCATTGGACTTGGGTTAGCGGCATATACAGGGAAACTTGGCAAGGGCGCACAAGAATTTTTGCAAAATATATTCTCATCTAAGAATATTAATGAAGTAAAGCCGAATGCCTTGGGTGATGCAGCAAATGAAGTTGCGGATGAAGTTGTTGATTTTACTAACAAGTTTGTTGATAACTCTTCTGGTTTTTCAAACCGCAAGGTAGTTGATGGTGTAAGTTTTAAAAATGGAATGGCCCAACACGCCGATGGTTCACCATTTGAAGGATTGTACTATTCAAAAAATGGCAAATTTGAAATTCAAACTGGCAAAGATGGCAAAATACTAAATTCATCGAAAATTGATAATCCAAATGATTATAATAGCAAGCTATATAAAAGCTATTCCTCAAGTAATGAAAGCCACTTTAATGCTAATGAAAAATACAAAACAAGCCATATTGTAAATCATGAAACTGGCAAGCATAGCAAGTTTTATGAATTTCAAAATGGCAGTAAAAGATACATTATGGAAGGCAAGACTGGGTATGAATTCGACAAATCTGGCAATATCGTAGCTCGTTTTAATACTGCAAGTACCGCGGACGGTGGAGTGAAATCATTAGATCTTCTAGATGAATCTGGAAACATATCTAAATCAATTAATGTCGACAATGGGAACAGAATAATTGCTGTCAAACTTCAAGATGGCAGGACTGTAAAGACTGTTGACCATAAATACATAGGCCCAAGTGAAAGCCTAGGCGATATTGTTAAACTTAATGAAGGTGGACGACTTGAAGTAATTGTAAGCAATAAAAATGGGGATTCTATCGATGAAATTCTTATGCATGGAAGCAACAAACTTCATAATTTCAAAACCGGCTTAACTGTTCACAACGACATATCTCATATTACAATGAAAAATGCAGATGCAATTGAATTTGATAACCTACATTTTATAATTGATGACAGTGGAAAGTTAATAGATTTATCAAGAGGCGCAAACGCCCCCAATAAAGACAATACATCTGGATTATTTGGCGAAATTGATAGAACTGTTGAAATTTTACAACAAACCGATATCGCTAGCGGCACTGTTGAATATCTTCAAGGAATAAAATCTGTTATAGAAAAAAATATATAATATATCGTCTATAATAGTTATCAGAACAACTTGAATGCAAATGTTAAGAAATATTAACGTGTATTTATGCGCGACACTGTTGACTTACAGGCGTTAGTATATACTATTTATATACAATATATGCAATTCTGATATACAAATTGTTTTTATTATTATATGTAATAAATTACAAGGAGTATCCCTATGTCAGTAACAGCAATCTCAATGAACGCTCAAGGTCAATATATAGATCAAACTGGACAAGTATTGCAACAAGTTGAAACTGAACAAGGCGTATTATTAGTTGACGCATCTGGCAACGCAGTTGGACAAGTAAGTACATTTGGCG
>CAYJMX010000009.1:18525-19580 GCA_964371485.1 uncultured Gammaproteobacteria bacterium
ATTCTGATGGAGCCGTTGGTGATTCAATCTCTACAACTGGTGGCAAACCGAGCGATCAGCAGATTGCCGAGGTTGAAGCATATTATCAACAAATTAAAAACGATGGCGGATGGGTTTCTGGTATGTGGAATGGCATTAAAAACTTATTTGGCAATGATAATGGAAGTAACGCCGTTGATAAAGCAATGGCAGATTTTAAATTAGGCAAAATTTCTTATGAAGATATAGTGACAAAATTAAATGAATACCACCAAGGACAAAAAGGTGGCGTGGACTTGCTCGCTAACATCACAACTGGTGTTGCTTGTGCAGTCGGCGTATTATTGGCCCCTGTGTCATTTGGCGCAAGTTTAGCGATCGGCGCTGGTGTCGGTGCGGCTGTAAATGTGGGCATGAGGGCATCAGAAGAGCAAACAGACAAGGATAGTACAAATTATAGTCTAAAAGATGGTTTAAAAGACGGTACTGTGGGTGCCGTAACTGGCTTAGTAACAGCAGCTACAGCGGGTATTGGTTCAGCTGGCGTTGTAACAAATTCTGCTGGTAAAGTAATGGTGGGTCAAACAATTAAAAACGGTGCAATAGCGGGTGCTAAAGCTGGCGCTATTGATGGCGCGGCGATGGGTGCAACTATTTATACAACAAATGCGATATTTGATGGCGAAGAATTCTCACTAGGCGGACTTGTTACTGCAACCGGTGGTGGCGCGATGGGCGGTGCCGTTGGTGGTGGTATCGGTGGCGGCGCTGTAGGCGCGTTCGGCGGCTTAACAGCAAAACACGCACTAGGTACGGTAGCAGAAGAAGGAATTGATGAATCTTCAAAATCTTATACAAAAGCTATGAACAGATTAAATAAAACTGAATTTGTAGATGAATTAGGGCATAAAGTTGATGTGGATGGACTAATTGATATCCAAAAGGCAACAAACACGCTTAATTCGCAAGTTGCACGCTCTGAAGCAAGAGTTACTGAGTTAAAAAAACTAATAGATGAAGCAGACGTTGAGACGGATCAATACTGGCTTGATGGATTGCATGATTAAATTGATAGC
>CAYJMX010000010.1:0-12472 GCA_964371485.1 uncultured Gammaproteobacteria bacterium
ATGGATTGGCCAGTACTATTGCCGATTTTCATTTGCTCAGTTTTAACATTTGCTGTTGCAATCAACAGATTTCACTATTACAAAAAAAATGAAAGAAATATAGGGGAATTCATACAGACTTTACAAAAATCTTTAGCCAAAAACAATATTGGCTCAGCTCAAAGAGCGTCTGTTCAACTAGGTGGAATAATTTCTGAAATGGTTGATGAAGGTTTAAGAATTTACTCTGAGCAAAGAAATGGCTTTACAAGAGCATATGATATTTCAGCATCACTTGCTACAAGAAAATTAGAAAAGGGCTTAACTGTACTAGGTACAGTAGGTGGGGTTGCTCCATTTTTAGGTCTTTTTGGTACGGTTGTAAGAATCCTTATCACTTTCCAAGATTTAGCGGTTCAAGGTAATCAATCAGCTGCTGTTGCAACTGGTATCGCATCTGCTCTTATCGCTACAGCATTCGGTCTTGGTATAGCAATTGTGGCAGTTGTTCTATACAACTACTTCCAAAGTGTTGTTTCAAGATTTGAAAGTGACTTTAAATTAATTAAATTAGTATTTTTAAGCTTTATTGATTCAGATGAAGAAGTTAAAATTGATGAAACAGGGAGTATTGCCCTATAAGGCTTTGAGGTAAAAATGGGAATCAAATTATCTAGTGACGGCAAAAAAGCTCTCTTTAACGAGATCAATATAACACCACTTACAGATATCTTTTTGGTACTTCTGATTATTATGATGGTTATAGCGCCGAGCTTTCAGACTCTTGATACAAACATAACAGTGCCTGAAATCAATTCTGGCGTAAGCATCGATCAGGAAAATGCCACTGTTGCTCTTACAAAAACAGGTGAGCTATATTTAAACGGAGAAAAGACGGATGAAGTTAAGCTTCAAAAGGATCTTTCTGATTTAATTGCGACACTAGAGAAAAAAGAGGTAGTTGTAAAAGCTGATCAAAAGGCAAAAAGCGCCGACATTATGAAAATTATGAGCGCCGCTCAAAGCGCCGGCTTTGAAAAGCTGGTTGTGGCAGGCGAACCTTTATCTAAAAAAGCACAAAAAGAGCTAGAAAAGGGTGAGAAATAATGAAAAGACAAACTTTTAATGAAATCAACATCACACCACTTACAGATATCTTTTTGGTACTTCTGATTATTATGATGGTTATAGCGCCTATGTTAGATCAGCAAGGGCTGAATCTTGCCATACCAGAATATGTTGAAAAGCAAGCTGTGCAAAAGGAAAGCAAACTTGTCACTGTATCAATCACTGCTGATAATAAATATTTTATAGACACAGTTGAAGTGAGCGAGAAAGACCTTTATAAAACAATTAAAGAAAGAGCAAAAGTTTCACCAGATGGACTTATAATTCAAGCCCAAGGGGATAGCTATCACCAAAGCGTTGTAAAAGTTATGGATGAGGCAAGAAACGCTGGAGTAACAAGCATATCGCTTACTCAAATGTAAAATTTCGGAGAGTATTTTGATTTTTAAAAAAAAGAACATAGACATTAATGTTTTTAAATATCTTAAAAACATTTTAATCTTTTTTTTAGCAATTTTAATTGCAGCATATCTTGGCTTTTTATTTGTTGTGCCGCATTTAATAAAACCAGAGAAGCATCTTGGTGAAATTAAAAACGAGCTTAAAAAATATTGTGACTTTGAACTTGTGATTGACGATTTAAAATTAAAAACAACTCCAGATTTAAAAATCGAGCTTTTATCACAACAGGCCTCTTTATTATACAAAGACAAAAAACAATTCATACAAGTTGAAAATCCTAGCGTCAAAATTAGCCTTTTGCCACTAATGTTTGGCGCAATACAGCTAGATAAAGTTAATGCTGATACTGTTGAAATAGATTTAATTTATTTAAACAACAATTACACATTTTTCGATTACATAAAACAAAATAAAAATACAGAGGCCGAAAACGACGCTAGTAAAAATTTCTTCAAATTGTATAAAGTAAAGTCTGCAATTAAAAACCTTGTCGTAAAACTTGATGATAAAAAGCTTAAGAAAATATATTATCTTAAAAATGAAAATTTAAATCTTAGTCACAATAAATTTAAAAACAACATCACAATCACATCAAAAGGCGAGAGTGGGATATTAGATAAAGACAAGAAATTTATAGATTTCAATATAAAATTATCCACAAAGTTGCCCGAAAAAAGCAATGGCTCTTTAGACAAGGGGCTTCAAAAAGAAGCATTTCTATACAATCCTTTTGAAAAATTAGACGAACTTTCTTTTTACTCAGATATTAACGTTGATTTAAAAATTGATGAAATTTATGAAAAATTTAGCGCTAAAGGGCTTTTAAAGATAGACAAGATATCTATTAAAAAAGGAGATTCTGACCTATTAAAAGGGCAACTTAGTTCAAATTTTTACAATAATCAAATTGATATCTCATCAAATCTGTTTTTAACAAATAAGGAATATTTAACAACAACTTCAAACCTGCATCTTGGCAAAAGCCCAAAAATTTATGCGAGCGCCAAAACAAACGGGCTGACATTTTCAAGCATAAAGAACACTTTGCAAGAAATAATGAACATTTTAAATATTGAAAATAATCTAGCTGAAATAAAAGCGACAGGCGACTTGTCTTGCGATTTTAAACTTGAAAGCGATTATAAAAAAATTAAATCATCAGGTGGCGCAATTATTTCAAATGGAGTTATTTCAAATTCAAAAATGGGTTTAAATATTACTCAAATTAATTCCATTTTGGATTTGTCGAACAATAAAATCGACCTAAGAAATACCTCTTCTTTAATTAACGGGTCAAAATTTGAAATTAATGGGCACATTAATACGGACTCCAAAATTAACATTAAAGCAAAAAGTCAGCCTATAAATATAATAAATCTGGCCCAGATTTTAAATCAGCTTAAAATTATTAAAAAATCACAATATCAAAACACAAAATTTAACGGCGGGCTTGTCACTGTAATTGCTGATATCACAGGGGATTTGAAATCGCCAATCATTAAAACAAATATTGAAGGTAAGGGCATAAATATTGAAGATAAAAAAATTCAAAATAAATTAATGATTTCAAATTTTGTTGCAAACATTGAACCAAAGCTAGATTTTCTTTTGGGTTCAATAAAAATTAGTGGCATTAAAAATGAAATGAAAAACCCAAATTTTAAAACAGAAATAAAAACGCTTGATATAGACATTAAAGAGAAAACTATAGAATCTAAACCATTTTTAATAAGTGCCCAAAATTCAACTCTTGAGTGCAATTTCTCTATTTCAGATTATCTTAAAAAACCAGATTTATTTGCAACAATAAAGGGTAGAATCAATCCTCAAACAGTTTTATCGCTCCTTAAAAAATCTGATCAAAAACACATAAGTTACCTTGGCAATCCAACACTAAATGCGATTATTAAGGGCAATTTTGATAATATAAATATTGGCGCTACCGCAGAATTTAATAAAGAAAATTATATAGCTATTGCAAAGATAAAAGGCCTTGAAGATGAAGCTTGCAGGCTTAATTTAAATGCCAATTTTAAGAAAAATTTAATCAACATAAATTCAATAAATCTATCATCAAAAGAAGAAAAAATTATTGAAATAAAGGGTGGTATTGAAAATTATAAAAATTATAAAAACTTGGTTGTTTCGATTCCAAAAAGTCAAAATGTCACAATCTACGCGCTCGATAACTTAAATTTAAATGTTTTATCTAACCTTGTGATTAATTCATCTTTTAGCAATCCAAAAATTACAGGCACAGTGGATGTTTCAAACCTTTTGTACGACAAAAGCGGGGTCAATATTCCAAGTGGGAAAGTAACTCTAAAAAAAGATTTTATAACCATAGAATCCCCCCTTGTTAAAATTGGAAGTTCCGATTTTGCAGGAACTGGCAAAATTAATAATGAATTTTCAAGTGGCGTAACTATAGATAACATATTGTTGAATTCAACAAATTTAGACACTGATGAACTTACAACTCTTTTAAATAAAAGCTACACCCCAAAAGTGACAGGAGCACCAACAGCTGGTTTAAACAACAAGGTAAACATCAAAAATGGTAAAATAACGGCTAAAAATATTACTGCTCAAAAATTTAAATTAAAAAACATGAACTTTGATTTTAAGTTAAATGACAATATTTTTTCAACAAATAATTTTAACGCACAGTTCGCCGATGGCGTGATTGAAGCTGAAATTGAGCACAATTTAAAAAATACAAAAACGAATTTTGATGGCACATTTAAAGCTATGGATTTTAAAAAGGCGACAGAGCCTATTGTCGGGGCGGGTTCATTTGTAAAAAGTGGCAACTTAACAGCCATTGCAAAGCTAGATTTTTTAGGCACAACGCAAGAGCAACAATTAAGAACACTCAATGGGCAAATTAGTTTCAATATAACAAACGGGCAATTAAGCCAATATGCAAGCCTAGAGAACTTCCTACACGCTTCAAATTTATTAAGTCAAGGGCTTATGAATTTAAATTTAAACAATGTTATTTCGGCGATTACAAACAAAGACACTGGAGAATTTGAAAAATTGCAAGGTTCAATTTCTTTATCAAATGGCTGGGCAAACATAAATGACTTCATCTCTGTTGGAAAAGATATGAGCTTATACGCAAGTGGAAAATACAACATTTTAACCACTAACACGGATTTAAAATTGCTTGGAAGAATTTCCTCATCTGTTGTACAAGTACTTGGCCCGCTTGGCTCTTTTTCAATAAATAAGGCCATAAGTAAAATAAACCCAAAGGGCTTAGAAATAATTGATAATATAAAATCTATGGCACTTAACAGTCCGTTTTTTGCCTCGGCTAAAAGTGAAGAAATCAAACACATTCCAGAGCTATCAGAGCAAAATGAGAATGAGCTTACAAAAGATTTTCAAGTTATTATTAATGGCCCAATAGCAAGGGCGAGTTCAATAAAATCTTTCAAATGGGTTGAATAATTATCCTGCTTGATTCACTGTGCCAAGAGTATTTAAATATGGCATTTGATTATTTAAAGTGTCATTACTTGCAAGAACAGATATCGTAGGCTTATTTGTAAAAATATGAGTCGCCGCCGCTTTTAAATCTGCAATTGTAATTTTATCAATGGCCTTTACATACTCATCAATTCTTTTTATGCCATATGGTCTTGTCATATTCATTGATAATAAATCTGTTTCAATTGAAGCAAGTTCTGTTTGCTTAGCGATATCTTGTTTCAATTGCATTTTAGCACTATCAAGTTCTTCTTGACTAACAGGATTACTTAAAAATTCATTCACTTGAGCTTGAAAACCCTGTAATGACTTTTGAAGATTGTCATATTTTATTTCATTTTGCTTTTTATTATCTGTTGTTGTTGTAATTGCCATAGTCAAAATGCCTGTGTCTTCAAAAGATTGAACACTTGAAGAAACACTATAAGCTAGCTTTTCTTTTTCTCTTAAATTTGTAAACAAGCGAGAAGCAGGCGAGCCACCTAAAATCTCATTAATTAATTCAAATTTCACTTCATCTTCAATGTTTCCTGACATTTTAAAAGAATATGTCTGTAAAATTTGCGCTTGAGATAACTCTGCTGTGTCTACTATCACTTTTGTTTGTGTGTTTGGAGTAAATACATTTTTAAGCACAGGGGTGAAATCTTTAAAAACAGAAGGCGATATAGATGCCTTATTTATAGTCATCTGTGACAATTCAGGATTTTTTTCAAAAGGAGCGCTCACAACATAGTTTGAAGAAGAATTTAAAATCATGTCATT
The DNA here is from genome assembly GCA_964371485.1 of uncultured Gammaproteobacteria bacterium. Taxonomy (GTDB): domain Bacteria; phylum Cyanobacteriota; class Vampirovibrionia; order Gastranaerophilales; family Gastranaerophilaceae; genus CAYJMX01. The sequence continues at coordinate 5,773 of CAYJMX010000010.1, forward strand.
ATAATGTTTTTGAACATCACCTATTGTCATTTTATTAAGCCCGTCAATAATTTCTCTTGTTGAACCGAAATACCCTGGGTACAATTCCACAAGCATATTACTTGAGCCATTTTTTTCCATAGAGACAAAATAATTTTTCACTTTTTTAACAGCTGAATTGAAATCTTTTTTAGAAAAATTAGGACTATACATAACCTCATTCAACAAATCCATAGTAGAAGAAAGGTCTTTTTTCATGCAATCCGCTGTAGCTAAAATTTGAAAACCATTAGAATCAAAATCAAAATCCACACCTGATAACATATTTTGATTTACAACATCATTTTTAGTTCTAAATGCGCTACCAGAGTTCAAAAGCTCTGTTAAAATATAAGGTACGGCAAGATTTTTTGGAATAGAATCAAGAGAAGTTAGCCTCCAGTTTAAATAGCAAACATCCGTCTTATCGGAATTATTCATAACAAGACTTGTATTATTGGCTAAATCGTACTGTTTCACTCCAGTTGTGTCTATTTTTCTTGAACCAAAAGAAATGGTTGAAGACGGGTCTTTTGCTGTTGAAATTTTTGAAAATCTTCCTTGCGTATGATTTTTATAAATTTGCTCGTCAGTTACATTCTGAGGGTGAACAACTGCCATAGACACCTTATTTAAATCAACATATTTATTAGCTGCAGTTACTAAATCATAAGGGGTAAGCGAGTTTATGATATTTTTTATTTGAGAAATATCAGATAAGTTTCCATCCATAAAGCCTGCACCAATAGCTTCACAGAGCGCTTGAGAATCTTCAAAAGCTACTGAAAAGTCTTTAATTAATCTATTTTTAACTGCCTGCATTTCAAAATCTGATGGTGGCACAGTGTTTAATTCAAGTATTGTTGAATAAAAATCATCAAGCGCCTTTTGTTCATTATTGGCAACTGTTGATAATTGAACAAAAAGTGCCTGTGGGTCTTCTTTTTTAAGGCCTACTTTTTGCAGATTTAAAAAGCTATATGAATTAGATTCACTTAGTTTTGAACTTAATCTTGAATTTGAATATCCATTTAACAACACGCCAAGAGCTTCAACAGCTAGCGTGTCCTTTAAATTACTAGCACTCGGCGCGGCAAATGCCATAATAACATTTGTTGAATTTGATGTTGGAGATTTTATATCTATTCTTTTTGGAGCATTAATTGGCGTAAGGGCTTCCTTGTGGATGTCGTTTGCACGAACTGCTGGTTTTTGATTAAACTCACGAGCAATTTGCTCAATAGCATCTTGTGGATTAACCTCGCCCACAACAACTGTATACAAGCTGTCAGGAGTGTAATGTTTCTTCCAATAGCCTTCTACAGTTGGCTTGTCAAGGTTGTTCACAGTTTCAATTGAACCTGCCACAAGCTCTGATGAAGTAGAATTTATTTGAAACAAGTTTCTTATAACTTCATTTGCAGCTTGATTTATAGGATTATCTTGAACCATTGAAATTTCAGATGTGACAGGAGCCTTTTCTCGCTCAATCATATCAGCTAAAAACAAAGGCTTTAATATCATATCGGCGTGCATTTCAAGAGCACGAGAAAAATCTTTTGGCGCCATTAAGCCAGAAGAAATATAGTAATCAGTTTGAGCGTAATCCGTTGAAGCATTTGTGCTTGCGCCCATTTTTACAACGTCTTTAAATAATTGTCCAGGGGCAAGCTTGCTTGAACCATTAAACAAACTGTGCTCCACAAAGTGGCTCACGCCACGGATTTTGTCCACTTCATTCATAGAGCCAGAATCTACAAATGTTTTTAAAATTGTCGTTCCTTCCCTTGGAACAATAGCAACCCTTTGCCCACTTGATAGCATATAGGTGTGAATATCATCACCTAGTGGGGATTTTAAACTGCCTAGGTAGCTGTAATTTGTGGGGATTTTAGGATTTACAAGTGTTGGATTTATTGCATTGTTTGGCATTAATGGATACTGTCCATACTGCTGGTATTGCGGATATTGGGCATATTGCCCTTGCTTGTTAATTTTTACAGCATCAGAATTTCCATTAATTTTTAATGTGTTGTAATAATTATTATAAATTTGCGCATTATTAATTGGTTGCATGATAAATCCTATATTAATTTTAAAATACAAAAATAAAATAAATTGTCTTTTTGACAGTCATTTTTAGATAAAATTAAATTAATGTTACAAAAACTATCAAAAATCCCTTGTTTTAGCTATTATTTAATTGTAGGCACAGAAGGCTTTAGTAATGAAAAATAAAAAACAAATTGGCATACCAAGAGCAATGATATATTATAATTACATCCCTTTTCTTTGGGGGTTTTTCACTCACCTTGGAATTGAAGTCATTTTAAGCTCACCTACTACTAAAAAAACACTTTCAAATGGTTCAGCGCTTGTTGTTAGTGAAACTTGCTTGCCTGTAAAAGTATATGTGGGGCACGTTTTAGAACTTATAAATAAGGGCATTAAAAAAATATATGTCCCATCAATTCAATCTATTGGCCCAAAAATCTACAACTGCTCTAAAATAAGAGGGTTACCAGATTTAATCAGAAACGTCGTTAAAGCTGATTTTGAAATGATTGAAGCAACTTTAGATAAAAGTGAAAAAAACTTAGGTTTATATGAATTTTTATCTCAAAGTGTTGCAAAATTTGGCATTAAAAATAAAAAACTAATAAAAGAGGCTTCTAAAGCCGGATTTGTAATGTTTAATAACTTTAGAGTTATGATGCAACAAGGGCTTGAATTTGATGAAGCACTTAAATACGCAAAAGAAGGCAAAGTTGTTATTGCTAAACAAAAAGAGGAAGATGACGCTTTAATTAATGTTGCAATAGTATCCCACGGGTACAATATTTATGACAAAAAAATCTCTATGGACATATTTAAAAAACTAAGAGATATGGGCGCTGTTCCGCACAGTGCAAACCAACTTACCGATGAAGAATTAGAAAGCGGAATGAGCTCTCTTAATACAACAAAATACTGGGCAAACCAGCTTGAGATGAGCGGATGTGCTGGGCATTATTTAAAAAGTGACAAAATAGATGGAATCATAACCCTAACGGCGTTTGGCTGCGGGCCAGATTCATTAATGATTGAAGACATTAAAAGGCAAGCCAAGGCATTTAACAAACCAGTGTTGCATTTAACAATTGATGAACACACGGGTGAGGCAGGCTTTATAACAAGGATTGAAGCATTTTGCGATATGCTATATAGAAACAAGCGCAAAAAACTTGTTCAAAAACTTGAAACAGAAACAGTTGAAAGCCAAAAGACTATCGAGAAGTTAAATAAAATTTTAAGAGTGAAGAGCTAGTCTTCATCTTCCTCATCAGAGTCTTCCATAATAGCTTGAGATACAAGGTTAAATTCCTCGTCATCTTCAATTGTTTCAAAGATGTAATCTGCAGCGTCTTGTTTTAAGCGCATAAGAACAACTTCATTTTCTTCATCATTAATAACATCTTCATCAAGTGGCTGCAAAAGGGCATAGTCAACATCGTTTACAGTCACGATTTCAAGCAATTTTAGCTCGATTTCTTCACCTTTTTCACCAACTGTTTTAATTATTTCAAATTCATTTTCACTCATATCATCATCTCGTTTCATTTATATAATCTTGCAAAATAAGCGCTGCTGCTTTCATATCGACAAGACCTTTGTCTTTTGTGTATTTTTTTCCTTCTTTTTTAAGAATTTGTTCGGCTTCAAAAGAAGAAAGTCTTTCATCATAATATAGTATTTCATAATTTTTCTCAAGCTGCTTTACAAAATCAACTGTCTTATTTCCCTGTTCGCCAATTGTGCCATCCATATTATAAGGCATTCCGACAACAATTTTTTTAATTTGATTTTCTTCACATATTTTTTCAATTTCAGCTATTGCCACACTGTCTTTGTTTCTTTGTATAGTGCACTTCTCGCTCGCCACAATCCTCATAGGATCGCACATTGCAACACCAATTCTTTTGTCTCCGACATCTAGTGATAAAAGCCTGCCTTTAATACTCACTTTATATCCACCTTTTTTCTATTTCATCAACTAGCAGTTTTGCAAATTCAAAATTAGCATCGTTCTCCACGTTTTTTTGGAATCGATTATCTGCCTCTTTTAGGCTTGAAAGTGCAAAATAATGCTCATACACGCTTCTTTTAAAAGTAGCATTTACAAAATATTCAAACACGCTTTCATCTTGCATAATAGAATACAGAGCACATGCAGCTTCAGACAAATCTGTATGCATCATAATAAAGCATTGAAAAAGTATTTTTTCTTTTATATCATCCTGCAATGCCGGACTTGAAAGAATTTTCGCCACTTTTTTATCGATTAGGGCGTTAATGGTATCAATATCTAAAATTTTATTTAAATCAATTTCATCAACAAGTTCATCGAACAATTTATATCTATTGTACGCATAAAACCAACTTGAAAATATATCGGAATTTAAAATTTTATTAGCATTTGCAATCTTGGCGCCCGTGTCTTTTAAACCGGAACTCAATAGGTTAAAGTAGCCAACATTACTTGCTAAAATGTCATATGTCAGCACCCTGTAGCAAATAAATTCATATGGAATATCTCTTTTTGAATCAAGCGCTTTATTGGCCAGTGTATCAAAAATAACTTTTCCATCTTCTGGTTCAAAAAATGCTTTAAGAGAAGATTTAAAGAACTTTAATAAAATAAGCTCAAAATCTTCACGTGTTACATTGTCAAAACCAAAACAACTCACAGGTCCAGTTCTTAAATTAAACACAGTGAAAAATGTTTGGATGTGTCCATCATTTTTTTGTCTTGCAAAAACGCAAGAAAGATTAGAATTCCCATCTGGCATTGAAAACCAAAACCCAATAGGTTTTGAATCACAAAGAATTTCACTATATAATTTTTGTTTATCAGCAGGCTTTCTTATGCCTGAAATTTTCAATTGCGCTAGCGCTTTTTTTGCAAAAGCACGCAACTCGCTATTTTCATTATTATTTAAAACCCACTCTAATGGCTCATATGCAAGGTTTGACTTTGAAATACCAAGCGCTTCAACCATAGAGGCGTTTAAGCTATCATTATTTAAATACACAAAAGGGGTCACGATGTTTGCCAGCTCATCAGATGTAAAATCCGCCAATATTGAATTTAAAAGCATATCCTTATCTTCATTATCAACAGAAAAATAAAAATCAAAAAAGTCTATTTGCACCTCAGGAGAGAACTTCGCCTGAACAAGAAACCTTCTTGTCTCTTCTTCAATTGCCATATCTAAATCATCGATGTGCGTATTCATAAAATCGTAATCAATTTTATGCCCCTGCTCTTTTAAAATATTTATTAAATAAAGTTTTTTTGAATCATTAACGGTTTTATCAGATAGCATCTCTATTATTTTTTCAGATAACACTTCTGGTTTTAAAGTTGCAAATAAAATGTATGCTAGCACATTATCATACACGGTGTCATTTTGAGAAATCTCTTTTAAAAGTACAGGCGCTACACTTTTTTCATCATTTAGTGCGATAATTCCTTCAACCGCTTTATCAATCTGCAATTGTGTTGGTGTGCTTAGATTTTTAAATTCAGAAATTATTGATAATACAGCAGCCCTTATTTGAATTTTAGAGAGTTTCTCATTCATTATTTTTTTGTACCCCACAGTAAATCAACAACTTTTTGCGCTTCAGCTGATAATACCCCATCAGATAAAATTAAATACTGAGTAGCAATTAAGGTGCACTCAGAGCAAATATTCACCCCAGGGCCACGCACAAGTTTTATAACCATATTATTTGGACGCTTGCAAAAACTGCAATATTCAAGTTCAACCGGCGGTTGTTCTTTTTTTTCTTCGACTTTTTTCTCTTTTGACTTTGATTTTGCCTTTAGTGACACAACTTTTTTATCAGTGCTCATATTTTTTCCCTACTACTTTATTACTTTATTTTATTATTTTTCTTAACTACCTGCAAGAAGTTTACTCTTGAAGAGTTCTTGCTTTTTTAATTCTAATTATCTTTTCTTTAAACATTTGCTTTTGAGAGTCAGATAAGAATTCAGAGTTATCAATATTTTCAAACACTTGAGAATATTCTTTTATGTCAATTTGAACATCTTCAATTTTTTGCTCATCTAGAAAGTTAATATGCACATCTGGTACAAATTCTTCATTTGCAATGTGCCAATTTTTATACTCAAAAACAAAATCGTAAATTAAGAGGATCAGAGTACATTTTGATTTTACTTAAAATTGAATGCTTATTTAGCATTAATTCTTGCACTACATAAGAATTCTTGCAACTTACAAAAACCTTCCCACCCTTAATAGATAGTGGCTTTGAAGTATTTTCATATTTAGTTCCCACAATTTCTGGCCAAAAGGAGAAAATTGTAGAATATTTAATTGCAAACGAGCTTTTCGTTTGATTAAAAAGCTCGTTTGATAATATATCTGAAATTTTTGTAAATTCCTGTTTCATATTTTACTTACTTACAGCAACTAGTTGCTTACTGCAAGTGTTTGTTCTTTCAATTTTGAAACCATATCAAGATTTTCCCAAGGAACATCAAAATCGGTTCTACCCATATGGCCATAAGCAGCAAGTTTTTGATAGAACTTACCACCATTTTTAGCTGGAAGGTTTCTTAAATCAAAAGTTTTGATGATTGCAGCAGGTCTTAAATCAAAATTGTCTTGAA
>CAYJMX010000010.1:12482-19492 GCA_964371485.1 uncultured Gammaproteobacteria bacterium
CAATTTTTGATAATACTTCATCATCAATTTTGCCTGTACCAAAAGTATCAACAAGAACTGAAACTGGGTGAGAAACACCAATAGCATAAGCTAGTTCTACTTCGCATTTTGAAGCAAGTCCAGCAGCCACAATGTTTTTTGCCACATATCTTGAAGCGTAAGCTGCAGATCTGTCAACTTTTGTTGGATCTTTTCCAGAAAACGCACCGCCACCGTGACGAGCATATCCGCCGTAAGTATCAACGATAATTTTTCTACCAGTTAAACCAGCATCACCTTGAGGTCCACCGATTACAAATCTACCCGATGGGTTGATTAGATATTTTGTAGTTTCATCAGGTTTAATTTCATCATTAGCGAACACAGGTTTAATAACATGTTCAATGATGTCATTTTTGATAATTTCTTGAATTTTTTGATTATCTTCAATGCCATTAATTGTTGGGTCATGTTGAGTAGAGATAACAATTGTATCAATTCTTGATGGTTTGCCATCTTTATATTCAACAGTAACTTGTGATTTACCATCTGGACGAAGGTAATTAACAACTTGTTCTTTTCTGATTTGCGCCAGTTGAAACGCCAATCTGTGAGATAAAGATATTGGTAAAGGCATATATTCTGGAGTCTCATCACAAGCATAACCAAACATAATACCTTGATCGCCAGCACCGATATCAAGAGTTTCCTCACTTGATACATCAGCGTTGTCATCTCTTGTTTCAAGAGCTTTGTTAACACCACCTGCGATGTCTGTTGATTGTTCATCGATTGAAGTTAATACAGCACAAGTTTTGTAGTCAAAACCGCCGCCTTCTTCACCGTTGTAACCAATTGATTTTATTGTATTTCTAACAACAGAAGGGATGTCTACATAACAATTTGAGGTAATTTCGCCACATACAAGTGCCATACCAGTTGTTACAGTAGTTTCTGCTGCTACTCTAGATTTTGAATCTTTTGTTAAAAACTCATCTAAAATCGCATCTGAGATTTGATCGCAAACTTTGTCTGGATGCCCCTCAGTAACTGATTCAGATGTAAATAAAAAATTTCTTAAAGCCATTTCTTTCTTTCACTCTCATCTTAAGTAATATCAATAAAAAGTCTAGCTTAAAAAAAAGTCGTGGTCAAATAATATTTTTATTCTATAATTAGTGTAGTAATGGAATTTATAAGGACAAAAAAGTATGGAACTGTTTTACAAAAAACATAATTGTACAGAAATCAATGAAACTCACGTTAACACCGAGATAACTCTTGCGGGCTGGGTTTCAACAATAAGAGATTTAGGCGGAATAATATTTGCTGAAATCAGAGATAGAAGCGGATTATTTCAAGTAGTAGCCGACCCACAAGTAAACCCACAAGTTTATGATAAATTTCAAGAATTAAAATCAGAATTTGTTGTTCAACTTAAAGGTAAGGTTTCAAAAAGACCAGATGAAACAATTAATCCAAAATTACAAACAGGTTCTATTGAAATGTATCCTGAAAATATTGAAATCCTATCAAGATCAATCGCACTTCCTTTTGTATTAGAAGATGAAGATGTATCAGAAGATGTAAGATTAAAATATAGATATTTAGATTTAAGAAACGAAAAAATGTTGTCAAATATTACTTTAAGACACAAAATCGTTGCTTCAATGAGAAATTATTTGAACGGTTTAGACTTCCTAGAAGTTGAAACACCACAGCTAAACAAAGCAACTCCAGAAGGCGCTAGAGATTATCTTGTACCATCTCGTGTACATGATGGCAAATTCTACGCCCTTCCACAATCACCACAGATTTTTAAACAACTATTAATGGTAGGTGGCATTGAAAAATATTATCAAATCGCAAGATGCTTCAGAGATGAAGATTTAAGAGCAGACAGACAGCCAGAATTCACTCAAGTGGATATCGAGATGAGTTTTGTAAATCAAGAAGACATTATTAATATGACCGAAGGGTTAATTCAAAACGCGTTCAGTGCTGCTGGCGTTGAAGTTAGCGCACCATTTAAGCGCTTAACGCACAAAGAAGCTATGGAAAGATATGGTTCAGACAAGCCTGATACAAGATTTGGCTTAGAACTTTTTGATGTTTCTGACATTATGGCAGATTCAACTTTTGAAGCTTTTAAAGCAGTTGTTGATAAAGGTGGCACGGTAAGAGCAATTACAATTCCAGACATTGCAAACTATTCAAGAAAAGATATGGATGATGTTAGAAACCTTGCAATATCTTTTGGTGCTAAAGGCCTTGCTTGGGTAACATATATGGAAGATGGCAGTGTTAAATCTCCAGTATTTAAGTTTCTTACAGAAGCTCAAATTGAAGAAATACAAAAACGTGCAAACGCTAAAGCTGGCGATATTGTTTTCTTTGTTGCTGATTCACACAAAGTAGTGTTTGATGTTTTAGGAAGATTTAGATTACACTTTGGCGAAAAGCTAAATATGATTGATGAATCTAAACATGATTTATTATGGGTAGTAGATTTCCCACTATTTGAATATTCAGCTGAAGAAGATAGATATGTAAGTGTTCATCACCCATTCACAATGCCACATCCAGATGATTTAGACAAATTAGAAACGGATAAGAAAAACGTAAAATCAATCGCATATGACGTTGTTTACAATGGAAATGAGCTTGGTGGCGGTTCAATCAGAATTCACGATAGTGAAATTCAAGAAAAAGCATTCAGAGCGCTTGGATTATCCGATGAAGACATTCAAAATAAATTTGAATTTATGATTAGCGCGTTTAAATATGGCACGCCTCCACACGGCGGTATCGCACTTGGTCTTGATAGATTAGTGGCACTTTTAGTAAGGGCAGGTTCAATCAGAGACGTTATTGCATTCCCTAAAAACTCTCAAGCAAGATGTCTTATGACTCAAGCTCCATCTGATGTTTCAGAAGAACAATTAAGGGAATTGCACATAAGATTAAGAAACATTCCAAGGCCACAATAGCCAAAAAACATTTTACAAAAAGGTCAATCCAAAAGTGGTTGACCTTTTTTAATTGGTTAACTATGATATTTAAAAGGGAATTAAACAAATATGGCAATTAAAGTTGCAACAAAAAATGACGATAAGTCTAACAACAAGGGACAGTAATTAAAAAGTGATAAAAAGGTTTGCAATATTATTTATATTTCTTTTCTCGCTTGCTCAAAGCGCTTTTTGCTATGAGCTTACCAACTTTACAGCTGACAAAAAAATTCTTTTAGCTTTAATCGAAATACAAAAAACTGGCAAAAGCGAAGTATTTGAAAACCTTCAGGATATGAATGTGAAAATAAAATTTTATGACTTATCACAACTTCATTATTCATATTCGAATCATTACGCTGTAGCGATGAAGGGCACATATGGGAAAAGAGAGATTTATATTAATTCAAGACTCCGCAACTCTCCCCCTGAGGCTCTTGCGTGCTTAATAGCGCATGAAAGCTTTCACAAACTCCCAAAGGCAACTCTTGAAGAAGAAACAAAATGTACCACAATTGAAACAAAATATTGGATTATATTAAAAGATAATAGTAGAAACTACGGCTCTGACAGGCTTGTTTTAAGATTAAACACTCTTCAAAAGGCATATATCACCTTTGGGGAAGCTGCAATTAGAGCTAGAATCCAAAAAAGCAAGTTTTATCAAAAACAACTGGCAAACAATTAAAAGAGGATAATATGAAGAAAAATTTGACTTTGGCACTACTAATAAGTGTGCTTATATCAACAACAGCTTTTGCAAATCCATATGGAAGCATGCATAATTACGGGGGAGCTGGAATTCAGCAGACACTTATAAGGAATCAATTTGAAGATGCGAGATTGGAAAAACAAATTGATAAAATGGAAAAAGAGCGAGAAGAATCAAAAGAAGAAGCCAAGGAACTAGAAGAACTTATAAAAAATAAATCCACCAAAAAAGAGTTTATCTTTAACCCGACAATTGCTCCAGATAAAATAGACTTTAATGAAAACACGGTTATTGAAATAAAAAATAAATAAAAAAAATGCCCTTTACACAAAGGGCATAAATTTTACTCAAAACCGCCTAACTAAATTACTATTTAACTAATTTAGAAACTTGTGATGTAATATCGGTACCACCGTATAGTACAACACCTTTTGATAATACTAAATCGTAGTTAAGAGCTTTTGCTTGTTTTTGAATAACAGCAGAAATGCTCTTGTCGATAGCTTGTAATTTAGCAGCATAATTTTTTCTGATAGCGTCTTGTTTTTTAGTAAACTCAGCATCATATTTTTGGATTAATTTTTGCTTGCCAGCTTCTGTTTGTTGCTTTTGAACATCAGATCTAACTTTGTTTAACCAAGCTTGTAAGTCTTTCATTTTAGTTTCTTGCTCTTTTTTAAGCGCTTGTACTTGAGATGACTTAGACACTACAGATGTAACGTCAACTACGCCAACTTTGTAGCTTGCTGGAACATTTGACATTGCAAAATTATTTACACCTAATCCAATAGCAAATGCAAATAATGCAACCACTGTAGCTTTAACTTGTTTTTTCATTTTAACCTTCTTTCTCTAAATAGGGATTGTCCTGAATACAATTCTAAATGATAAATATTTTTTTAGTTTAGAATTGGGAAAAAAATTAAAATAAATTAACATTTAAATTAAGAATTCGATTTAATATACTCGTTTATATCAAACCTTAAAGAGGTTCCTTTTAAGCTCATAGACCTTATTTTGCCACTTATTTTTCTTTCCATAAACGCTCTATCATGGAGCCCTGCTATAGACCACAAGATGCCAACGTATCCATTGGGGTCTAATCCATCAATAGAGTAATTATCATTTAGATATATCGCGTTTATTAAAGCGTCCTCTGGCGTCTTTGACCATTCAAAAATCTTTTTTGCCCAATACATCCTCATATAAGAATGGATTTTATTTTTATTCATAAGTTCATTTTGAGCAGCATTCCAAAGCTCATCATGTGTTTTTGATTTTTTTAACTGTTCTAGTGAGTACACAGGCTCTCTTTTGTCTTTTCGATGTTCATCAATTGTTTTAAGCGCCCAATTTGAAGTAGAGCAGAGGGATTTATAGTCTTTAGAATAAAGGCAAAAGTTATCAGATAGCTCTTTTCTTATAATAAGTTCTTCTAAAAATGTTTCTTTATTTTCTCTACTTGCATTTGATTTTAACACCTCAAGGGCTACTCTTTGAGAAGAAATAAAACCAAAATGTAGGTCTTTTGAAAGATTTGATAAAACATTTTTATTGGGGTTGTTTCTAAATTCATCATAATCATCCAATTTATTTTCAATAAAATCATCCAAGGTTTTATTTTTTTTATAAACATTAGAATAAAGGGTCAAAAACTCAGAAATATTTTGATACACCTTTTTCCTTAAATTCGCCGCTTGATACTCTTGTTTATCTGAAATATATCTAGCTGGAATTATATTATGAGAATCTACTTCATAATGAGCACAATTAAAAGACAATGGTCTTTTAAAAGGATGAAAATCACTCACAACTACCCCAAAGTGTTTTTCGTATTTTGGGTCATATTTTTCAAAAGCACTTGTGTGTTTTTTAAAATACTCTTTTTGAATCTGATTATATAAATTTTCATCCTCATAATAAAAAACTTTTACATTATTTGAAAACTCTTTAGCGAACTGAAGCCCCCAATTATCTTCAAGGCGAAAATCCCTTGTCATAATGTACGCTACATCACCTTTTTTAGGCTCAATTTTATTTACTTTTTTAACCCTTTTTTCATTCACTTTTTCAACTTTTGAAAAACTAGGGGGAATGTATTGATGAAGAAGGTTTCTTTTTTGAGTAATATTTGGCATTTAAAAATAATAGGTCAATACAATATGATTTGTATTGACCTATGTACTTAGTTAATATTTCTACACTAGTGGGTTTATAACAACGCCACTTAACAATTTTGGATAGAAATACGTAGATTTCTGTGGCATTCTGCTGCCACAAGACGAAATGTTAATAATATCTTTCATTCTAGGATAAGCCATAATAAATGATGCTTCTGCCTTACCTAAATCAACCATATCAAAAGCTTCAGCTTCTTGTTTAATATATTTTATTCCAACTTGACCCATTTGATCTTCTTTAGAGTATCCTAACTCTTTTGTAATAATTAGATCATGTAGCACGGTTAAATCTAGCGTTTTAAGTTCGTCTGGCGCATCCACTAGTTCAAGCATGCCCTCTTTTAGAGTCAATAAGTAGAACTTGTTAACATTTTTCATATAAAGCCCCATTGAAACTTGTTTTTCATTTTCTTTTTCAAGTGTTGCAAGGAATTGTTCTTTAACTTTAGCTTTATTTACGCTGTTAAAAGTATAGTCTTTTACATCAAAATATTTTTTTACAGATTCAATTAAAATGTATGGCTCGATGAATTTTGTGATTATTCTGTGTGTCGGGAAAATTACCAAATTCTCATCATCAGCATTTGTAAAATAACTCATAACATATTGAGCTTCAGGATTATCCGCAAGGGTTGAATATTTTAGAGCCGTTTCGTATCTGTGGTGACCATCAGCAATTAATAAAGTTTTATCTTCTAAAGTTTTTTGAATTACCTCAATATCCGCCTCGTCTTCAATTATATGTACAACATTTTGAACACCATTGTCATCTAGCACGTCAATGAATGGTTTTTCATCAATATATTTAGGTAAAATTTTGTTTTCAATAATTTTTTGAGCATCAGAATAAACCATAAAAATTTGACTAAAATTAGCCTTGCACTCTTTTGTAAGGTTTAATCTATCTTCTTTTGGTCCGCCCATTGTGTACTCATGAGGCAGGATTTTTTTAGATTCAAAATTTTCAATTTTATTTTTAGCAATAAAACCTTTTCTCTCAATTTTCTTACCATTTTCAGTTGTATATTTTTGAATAACAAAGAAAATACAAGGCTTTTGAGTTTTAACTAAAACACCTTCTTTTTTCCATGTTTCAAAGAAATTCTTAGCATCTTCATAACGATTCAT
>CAYJMX010000011.1:0-8162 GCA_964371485.1 uncultured Gammaproteobacteria bacterium
CCTATTGTAAATGTTCTTCCAATTGAACAAGATGAACAAATTACGGCGGTTGTTCCTGTGAGCGATTTTGATCCAAATGCTAATTTAATTATGCTTACAAAACGTGGTTATATTAAGCGTATAGGACTAGATAATTTCTCAAATATCAGAAGAAACGGCATTATAGCAATCGGCCTTGAGGATAATGACACTCTTAACTGGGTAAAATTAGCTCAAAATAACGATGAAATAATTATTGGTACATCTTGTGGTATGGCAATAAGATTTGCAATTGCAGATTTAAGACCACTTGGCCGTTCTGCTCGTGGTGTTAATTCGATGAAATTAAGATCTAATGATACAATTATCGGATGTGATGTAGTTCCTCGTGACTATGATGCTGACTTGCTTGTAGTTACATCTGATGGCTTTGGAAAACGTTCTAAGATTTCAGAATTCAGACCTCAAAATAGAGGCGGATTAGGATTAATCGCAACGAAATTCAAATCATCTGAGTCTAGACTTGTGGCACTAACTATTGTAAATGAGCGTGATGAAATTATGGTTGTAACGGCAAACGGCGTTGTAACAAGAGTGTCAGCTGGTGCAATTTCTCGTCAAGGAAGACCTGCAACAGGTGTTAAGGTTCAAAACCTAACGGGGGCGGACTTAGTTGTTTCTGTTAATAAAATCATTGATCCAGAAGATGATGAAAATATTGTATCTGAAGCTAAAGAAGAGCTAGCGCAAGCAGCAGTTGAAGCTGTTGAAGTTGAACAAAATACACTAAATCTTGGTGTTGATCTGGCTGTTCAAGATGATGCTGATACTCAAGAATAATTATTTAAATTCTTGAATTATTGATATTAAAAAAACCTAGTTTTAATTAACTAGGTTTTTTAGTGTCTTTATAATATTGTTTATGTTCCAGCAGACCAGCTGTTTAAGTATTCAACTTGCTCGTCAGTCAATGTGTCAATTTCAATACCCATAGAATCAAGCTTAATTCTTGCAATTTCTTCATCGATTTCTTTTGATAGAGTGTACATTTTATTTTCAAGCTTGCCTTCATTTTTAAGTAAAAATTCAATACCAAGTGCTTGATTTGCAAAGCTCATATCCATAACAGAAGCAGGATGACCCTCAGCGCAAACAAGGTTTGCTAAACGCCCTTGTGCTAGAACATATACGGATTTACCATTATCTAAAACCCATTCATCAAATGATGGACGCACTGATTTTTCTTCTACAACATGTTTTTTAAGTCCATTAACATTAACTTCAACATCAAAGTGTCCCGCGTTTGCTAAGAACGCTCCATTTTTCATAGTTAAAATGTGTTGAACATCAACAACATTCTTATCGCCTGTCACCGTTAGGAAAATATCTCCTTCAAGAGCCGCCTTTTTAATTGGCATTACTCTAAAGCCATCCATTACAGCTTCAAGAGCTTTAAGTGGGTCAACTTCTGTTACTATAACATTTGCCCCCATACCGCGCGCACGCGTTGCAACGCCCTTGCCACACCAGCCATAACCGCAAGTTACAAATGTTTTACCTGCAAGTAATATATTTGATGCTCTTAAAAAGCCATCCATAACAGACTGCCCTGTGCCATATCTGTTGTCATACAAGTGTTTTGTTTGAGAATTGTTCACACCAAGAGTTGGGAATTTTAAAGACCCGTCTTTTTCCATAGCTTCAAGTCTTATGATCCCTGTTGTTGTTTCCTCTGTTGAACCTATAAGATTTGGAATTAAGTCTTGTCTTGTTTGATGAATTGTTGCCACAAGGTCTGCTCCATCGTCAATAATTAGATGAGGTTTGTGATCTAGCACTGTTTGTACGTGCTTGTGATAAGTTTCACTTGATTCACCCGCTATACCATAAACTGGCATATTCCAATATTTAACAAGTGCCGCTGCCACATCATCTTGAGTAGATAGTGGATTTGAAGCTGCAAGAACCGCATCTGCTCCGCCTGCTTGCATTGCAATACATAATGCCGCTGTTTCTTTTGTCACATGGACACAAGCAGTGAGTCTTTTACCCTTAAATGGTTGCTCCTTTTTAAATCTTTCCATAATGCTTGTTAGAACAGGCATGTCTTTAAAAGCCCATTCGATATTTTTTTTGCCTTGTTCGGCTAGGTTAATGTCCTTAATGTCACAATTTATCATATTTTACCCCTTTTTATCTGTCAGAATTAAATTAAGTAAAAAAATAGTAACACAAAAAATATGTTCATGTTAGTATAGGAATTAGAAACTTAAATACAAACTAAGTATGTGTACATAAAATAGGAGAAAACTATGTCAACAGTCGAGTATTTTACAAATTCAGATGAGCTGAAAAAGATTTATTCAGCGGCTCGTGCTACATTAACAGCGCCTTTCTATGGCAACAACGTTGAGCACGTTCAAACAGTTTCTGAAGCTTACAAATTAGCTAAGAATTCAACTGGTACAGTTGAATTAACTGGCATGCCTGTATTTGAACCAGAAAAAATTGGTTTACCACAAGGCGCTAATCAATTATTATTCAACGATGGTACGGTAGTTGGACGTTGTTCAGCGGCTAGAAAAATCGTTGGCGAGCCAGGATGCGATATGGCTTACTTATTACCAATTATCCGTGAAGCGGTATATGGTACTCGTGATAGATTAATGTATAGAACTGAAGTTTCAGTTGGTCTAGATAAAGATTTCATGATTAAAGCTCACTTATTAATTCCAGAAGGCTTTGAAAATGTAATGTATTCTTGGATGTTAAACTTCCAATACTTTAACGAAATGTATTCAAACATGTATGCTGATTCAAGAGATATTCCAGAAGGCGATATCTTCTTATTCTCAGATCCAGAGTGGACTCACCCAGACTTCCCATATGGTCTAACATTCTTTGATCCAAAACACAACGTTGCGGCTATCTTAGGTATGAGATACTTCGGTGAGCACAAAAAAGGTACATTAACACTTGCTTGGGGCGCTGCTGCTCGTAATGGCTATGCTTCTTGCCACGGTGGTATGAAACGTTACAACTTAGGTAACGACAAATCTTACCAAGTAGCTGTATTTGGTCTATCTGGTTCAGGTAAATCAACAATTACTCACGCTCGTCACAACGACAAATACGATATTACTGTATTACACGATGACGCGTTTGTAATCAATGTTCACGATAAATATACAATCGCCTTAGAGCCTGCGTATTTCGATAAAACTCAAGATTACCCAATGGGTTGTGATGACAACAAGTACATCTTAACTCAACAAAACAACGGTGTAATCGAAGGTAAAGATGGCAAACTATACTCTATTACTGAAGACATCAGAAACGGTAATGGTAGAGCAGTTAAATCTAAACTATGGTCACCAAACAGAGTAGATAGAATTGATGAAAAAATCGATGCTATTTTCTGGTTAATGCAAGACCCTACAATTCCTCCAGTACTTAAATTATCTGGTGCGTCTTTAGGTTCTGCTATGGGTGCAACTCTTGCAACAAAAAGATCATCTGCTGAGCGTTTAGCTGCTGGCGTTGATCCAAATGCTTTAGTTGTTGAGCCATATGCTAACCCATTCAGAGTTTATCCTCTTGAAATGGATTACACAAGATTCAAAAAGTTAATCGAAGATGGCGTTAACTGCTATATCTTAAACACTGGTACATTTATGGGTACAAAAGTTCAACCTAAGCACACTTTAGGCATTATTGAGTCTATCGTTGAAGGTTCTGCTTCTTTCCGTAAATGGGAAGGTTTCTCAGATATCGAAATTATGGATATCGAAGGCTTTGATGCTTCTTTCTCTAACAGAGAATACGCTGATCAGTTCGTTGCAAGAATGAACGACAGAATCGAATTCATCAAATCTAGAGAAACTGAAAAAGCTGGCTTAGACAAATTACCAGCTGACGCTCTAGAAGCTTTAGAAGCTGTTATTAAACAAGCAAAAGGCGCTGCTGTATAGTAGTTGCTTAAAAGCATAAAATTAACGCTCAAGATTAATTTCTTGGGCGTTTTTTTATTTTTGAGATATAATTTTAAAGTAAAATTTATAAGGATGTAACCGTGTTAGAAAAAGAATATTTTGTTCAAAAAATTGAAAAAGAGCGTTTAGAGCTTTGGGAAAAAACAAACCCACATAAAACTTCTGATGATTCAGATAAGCCAAAATATTATGCTCTATCAATGTTTCCATATCCATCTGGAAGATTACACATGGGACATGTTAGAAACTACACGATTACAGATGTTATATCTAGATTTAAAAAAGCAAAAGGTTATAACGTATTACATCCAATGGGTTGGGATAGTTTTGGTCTTCCTGCTGAAAATGCTGCAATTCAAAAAGGCGCAAATCCTGCCGCTTGGACAAATGAAAATATCGAATATATGAGATTGCAATTGAAAAAACTTGGTCTTAATGTTGATTGGGATAGAGAAGTTGCAACTTCAAGCCCAGAATACTATAAATGGACACAGTGGCTATTTTTGCAATTCTATAAAAAAGGCTTAGCTTATAAAAAAGAAGCTGCTGTTAACTGGTGTAATGATTGTGCTACTGTTCTAGCCAATGAGCAAGTAATTGATGGAAAATGCTGGAGATGTGACAATGAAGTTACTAAGAAAAATCTTGCTCAATGGTTCTTAAAAATTACAGATTACGCTGAAAGATTATTATCAGATTTAGACAAACTTGAAGGCTGGGGCGACAATGTTAAAACCATGCAAGCAAATTGGATTGGAAAATCTACTGGTGCTATTTTAGAATTTAAGGTAGATGGCTTTGATGATTTAATTATCCCTGTATACACTACTCGTGCTGATACAGCGTATGGTATTACATACCTTGTAGTAGCACCTGAGTATTGCGATATTGAAAAACTAACGACCCCTGAAAATAAACAAGCAGTTGAAGAGTACCGCGCAAACGCTAGAAAAATGTCTGAAATTGAAAGACTTTCTACAGATAGAATAAAAACTGGAGTGCCCCTTGGAACATATTTTATTAACCCACTAACAGGTGATAAGTGCCCAATTTATACGGCGGATTACGCCCTTGTTGATTATGGTACTGGTGCTGTTATGGCAGTTCCAGCACATGATGAGCGTGATTATGACTTCGCTAAAAAATATAATCTTCCAATTAAGCGCGTTATAACAGGCGAAGGTGATGATGGAGTTTCTTGTTTTGCTCAATATGGAACACTTGTTGATTCAAAAGAATGTACGGGTTTAACTTCAGATGAAGCTAAAGAAAAAATTACGCAAATCGCTCAAGATGGCGGTTTTGGTTGCGCTAAGACTCAGTATAGATTGCGTGATTGGTTAATTTCTCGTCAAAGATATTGGGGAGCACCAATTCCTATTGTGTATTGTGATAAATGTGGCGAACAACCTGTTAATGATTCAGATTTACCTGTAAAATTACCAGAAGATGTTGATTTTTCTGTTGTTGGAAAATCTCCAATTTTAACTTCAAAAACATTCTTAGATGCCACTTGTCCGAAGTGTGGCGCTGCTGCTAAGCGTGACACTGACACTATGGATACTTTTATGTGTTCTAGCTGGTATTATTTAAGATATGCTGATCCTAAAAATGCTCAAGAAGCCTTTAAAAAAGAGTTGGCTAATCACTGGCTTCCGGTGAATCAATATGTTGGTGGGATTGAGCATGCGATATTGCATCTATTATATTCAAGATTTTTCACAAAAGCTCTAAAAGATATGAATTTACTTGATTTTGATGAACCATTTGAAAACCTTTTAACTCAAGGTATGGTTTTAAAAGACGGCGCTAAAATGTCAAAATCAAAAGGCAACACAGTTGATCCTGATGAAATATTTGCAAACTATGGAGCGGACACGGCAAGAATATTTATTATTTCTGATTCACCGCCAGCGCGTGATTTTGATTGGTCTGATGCTGGTGTTGAAGGATGTTTTAAGTTCTTATCAAGAGTGTACAGGCTGTTTTCAAAATATAGCGATAACATCAAGCTTGATTATAGTCTAAATTCTGTAACAGAAAAGAAAGATCAAGATTTAATTAGGCAAGTGCATATTGCTATTAAAAAAATCACAAATGATATCGAGCAAGAATTCCAATTTAACACTGTTGTATCTCGCTATCGCGAGCTTACAAATTCAATTTATGACTATATTAAAGACGAGGCTACAATAAATTTTGAAGTATTAAGCTTTGCTTTAATTTCATTGCTTAAATTAATCGCACCTGTTGCCGTGTTTATGAGCGAACATGTTTATGAACAGCTTGGTGCTAGCGTGTCTATACACAATGAACCTTGGCCAGAGTATGATGAGAGTTTAGCTAAAGCATCTGATATTACCTTTATTTTACAAGTTAATGGCAAAATTAAAGATAAGATTCAGGTTGCAGTTGATACTTCAAAAGATGAGCTTGAAAAATTGGCTCTTCAAAGTGAAAAAATGCAAACAGCACTAGATGGCAAGCAAATAGTGAAAACAATAATCGTGCCAAATAAATTGGCAAACATTGTTGTTAAATAGCTGATTGAAAAATTATCGTCCGTAAGACATAGAAATATTAGAGTCTATACTTTGATTTAGAGTCTGTATTTCTGCTTCAATCATTTTTAACTGTACTTGATATCTTTGCGACTGTTCTTCAAGTCTAATTTCAACAGCCTTTAAGCGCTCTTGTCTTTGCTGTAGAGCTTTTGCCTCAGCTGATTGTGGGTCTAAATCTGTACCAAGAGTTTGAAGGTCACCAGTTGATGCCGTCAAGCTCATACGAGTTGAGTTAACCAAAGACATTTTGTACTCAAGGTTAAGTCTCATCGTATTTAGTTGTATTAATCTCATTGTTGATATGATTAAGCCCATTTTATCTCATTTCGTTAAACTTGTTACCTTTTAAGAATGTATGGTCGTTGTTCTGTGCGATTAGCTTTTCCATTTGACTTAGCTTGTAAAGCTGATAGTCTAATTTGTATTTAACCATTTTTTTCTTTTTACCAATAGAGAAAAAACCTTTTAGTGTTGCAATAAAATCTTTTGAAAGCGCCTTAAATGGGTTCTTTCTTATAATAAAGCTTCTTGCAAATCCTAGAAAATTTGTCGCTCTTTTTATATTAGTACGAATGGCTTCTCGCACGAGACTACTCCTTTTGGGTGTAACCCTAGTTTAATAAAAACATATTCTTGTATAAAATTGCCTTTTTTCTTGCTACATTTATCATATCGACCTATTTGATTTTTTATAAAAAGCCAACGGTATACCTTTTTAATAACGACACCACTGGCTTTAAACTTTATTGTATTGAAAAAAAACTTTAAAAAAGATTTACAAAACTTTACAGATCTTGGACTTTCTTCGAGTCTGATTCCATATCATCTTTAAGAGTTTTTCTTACAATTTCAGCCTGAGTATCAAGCATTTTAACTACCGTTTCAATGTTTTTTACCCTGTCTGATAAAATAACATCAGCATTTGAAGTTATTCTGCCTGTAACATTTTGAAACGCGCTTACTGCAGCGTTACCAGTTCCTTGCATCAAGTTACCAGCTACAACAGCGCCCAATCCCCACTCGCCAAGATATGGCGACATAGATTGCAATAAACCGCCCCAGCCGGATATCATACCTGCCATAGGAAGAACTATGTTTTGACCAAAGCTGAAGCCGCCAGATGTCGTACCAATTAAGGCAGATGTTGTGTTTAGTGCTGCAACTCCTGCTGAGTCAATAGCATATCCTGTTGCAATTCCTGCTGCACCACCTGTTGAAACGCCAGAAGAGCCAAAACCTAGTGATATGCCAGCTGCACCCGATGGGAAGCCTGGATAGCTGCCAAGTCCGCCAATTCCATAGGCAGATGTAGCACCATCGATTGATGAGGTTGAACCTGTTATCGGTGACCAATAAGATGTTCCTGGAACATCCATCATATTTGACCCACCCATTATTGGCATAAATGTTGAAGGAGCAAACATGCTAGCCAATTGCCACAGGAAGCCACCAGCTGTACCAAATCCCGAGCCAGAAGATGCTGAGCCAGATACTGTTAAATCTCTTAATCTGTCATAGGTTTCATACAATTCTGCTTTTGCTGTGGAGCTTGCAGATCCATATTTGTTCGCTATTGTTAGCGCATGCATGTTTTTGTAACTTACCATTTTAACCCTCACGTTTTAAA
>CAYJMX010000011.1:8172-17273 GCA_964371485.1 uncultured Gammaproteobacteria bacterium
TCGGAATTTTGATATGGTGCAGATTGTTGATTTTTAAGCGAACGTCTTAAATGTACTCTCAACGTTCTTTGAGATAACCTCTTTAACGGCGTCCATCTCAGTTTTTAAAGCTTCTTGCTCTGTATCAAGCTGCTTTAGTCTTAGTTCAAGCGTTCTATCTTGTTGCTGGATAATCTCTGTTTGAGAGTTGATATCTTGAATAGCACGCTCATATATCATTTTTTGATATTCGTAATCTTTGATAGGTTCATCATAGCCTTCTGAATCGTTTACTTGAGTAAGGTCAAGGTCAATAGTTCTGCCTTGAATATTTTCAAACGCTTCATCAGTGCTTGAACCAAATGTTACAGATAGGAATCTGCCATCACTGCCTTCTTCAAAGTATCCATCGATTTGACCTGTTGTAGTAACGTTTGCTGGCCCAACATAGTATTGGTTTAAGCCACCAGAGTAACTTACATCTGAACCTTCGTTCATTTCTAAATCATCCATATCATCAGATGAAATATAATATGTTCTGTCAATTGGAGAGTCTGCTGTCCCCATATTAACTGTATATTTGTAGTAATCAGTATTTGCTGCAGCTTCTGGAGTAAGCCCAAGAGCTTCGTTGATTAAATCAATATTTGTCTTATCAGCATCTGTTGTTTCAACGATAGGCAATGTTGTTCCATCGTAATCAACAGTTTTTGGAACAGTTGAATACTTAGCAGGAGTATCGCCAGTAGCTGGAGAAATTTCTGTTCTATCAAAAGTCATAGCTGTACCAGGTAGGATTGGATATGTGCTATTTGCTTTACTCACTTTTTCATTGTACTCAAGAGTTAATGTGTACATTAAATCTGAAGTAGTTGAAGGATCATATTTAACAATAGAGAAGTCTTCACTCGTAGCGCTTTCAAACACATAGCGAGTGTTATAATAATCCGTAGCAGAAGGTGGAGTTGGAACTTGAAGTTCTAACATTTGGTTAAATAAACCAGCACTTTCGCTCGCTAAAGCAGTTCTTTGTTGGTTTACTTGTTGTCCTTCATATTCTACGTTGGTTTTTCTAGCTGTAAGACCTAAAAATCTTGCTTGGCTTGCTGCCATACCCATAGTGTTCTATGCCTCCATTGTTCTTGTACTTGTAATGTCGACACTGTAGGTTGAAAACTTTAATCTTTTTTCTAGTTTGTTACAATTTCTTAACATAAATTACTTTCTTTAAAAAAATATCAAAACTTTTCTAGCACTTCACATCTATATATTAAGAAATTTTTATTAAAAGTCAAAATATTATATAATATAGGTATGAAATATATTGATATACACACCCACGGTGCTTTTGGGGTTGATTTTAATAATTCTTGCTACAATGAGATAAAAGAACTATCTAGACTTTATTTTAGCAGAGGTATAGTTGCTTTTTGTCCTACATTTATAGGAGATAGCAGTGAAAACCTGCAAGAACGGTTTGAAATTTTTTCAAAATTAAAAAGCAACTACAGTAAAAATGAATCTTATATAATAGGTGCTCATCTTGAAGGTACTTTTATTAATCCCTATAGAGCTGGCATTCAAGACCCTTCTGTTTTTTTAAAACCAACTATTGATAATTTTAAAAACCTTGTTGGGGAGTTTGAACATTTTATAAAAATTGTTACTCTGGCACCAGAGCTTGATGAGAATTTAGAATTAACAAAATATTTGAAATCTAAAAATATTAAAGTCCACTGTGGTCACACACTTTCTGATTCAACAATGGGCTTGTGCGCTACCACTCATCATTTCAATGCCATGCCTGCAATTTCTCATAGAGGTGAATCAATAGCGCTTGATTCAATGTACGATAATGACATTTATTGCGAGATTATAGCTGATGGAGTGCATGTAAGTGATAATTTGCTTAAAACATTTTTCAAAATAAAAAATGAAAATAAAGTTATATTGGTGTCAGATTCACTTTGTGTGGCGCATCATAATAAAGAGATGGAATTTTGTTCTAAGGAAATTTTCCCTAACGGTAGAGATAAAGATAATAACTTGGCAGGCTCAGTTATGCTACTAGACGAGATTGTAAAAAGACTTGTTGAGAGTCAGTTTATTAGTACAAGTACAGCTAATCAGTATGCTTTTTTAAATCCACTAAATCACCTTTGTTTAGATGATAATGAGAAAAAAATAATAAGAAGTTTAACTTGAATGTACTATTGTTAGACTCTTAAATTGTGATAAAATAATTGTTATAAATAAAGGAGTTTATATGTATAAGTTTTTTATAAAAAGTGTAATGTTGGTTTTAATGTTTGCAACATTTGTAAATTTGCCAGCAGAATCTGCTCAGCCTTCAAAAGCACCTACTGCTGTTAGTGCACTACAAGTTGTAAAAACGCCAAAAGCGTATTTGAATAAAGATGTTGTTATAGAAGCAAGATTTGATAAGTTTAGCGCGCTTGGACTTGATTATAAAAAAGCGATGCGCGATTCAAAGGACTATATTGGGTTTATGATTTTGCGTGATGATTCTAAAGAGCACAACATCCCGCTTTCAGAGTTAAAATTGTTTGTAAAAAGAACATATGCTGAAAAATTTGTCGAGCTAGATACTGGTGATAAAATTAAAATTACCGGAAAAGTCTTTTCAACAGCGCTAAATGACCCTTGGATGGATGTTACAAGCATTGTTATAGTTGAAAAAGTTAATAAAGATAAAAAGGACGATAAGAAGTAAAAAATGAAAAAGAGTCTGGAGCATACAAAATATTTAACAATACACGGTCATTTTTACCAACCACCAAGAGAAAATCCGTGGCTGAATCAAATTGAACTTCAAGAAAGCGCATATCCAAACCATGATTGGAATGAAAGAATTTCTATGGAGTGTTATAATCCAAACAGTGTTTCAAGAATTGTAGATGCGAATAATAAAATTTTAAGTATAGTTAACAACTATGAACATATGAGTTTTAACTTTGGCCCAACATTGTTGAGCTGGATGGAAACATATGCAAACAGCTCTTATAATAGAATTTTAGAGGCTGATAAAAACTCTCTGTCCATGTATGATGGTTGTGGGTGTGCTATAGCACAAGTGTATAACCACATCATTATGCCTCTTGCTAATTTAAATGACAAGTACACTCAAGTTATTTGGGGTGTAAAGGATTTTGAGCACAGATTTAATAGAAAACCAGAAGGCATTTGGCTTGCTGAAACTGCTGTGGATGCTGAAACTCTTGAAGTGCTTATAGATTGCGGAATTAAATATACAATCCTATCTCCATATCAGGCACAAAAAGTTAGAAAGCTTGATTCGAGCGATAACTGGCATGATGTTAGCTGGGGAAGTATTGACCCGTCTATGCCTTATAGGTATTATCCAGATTCAAATGATAAGAAAAAATACATAGATTTATTCTTCTATGATGGCGCTATTTCAAAATCCGTGGCTTTTGACAGCTTATTAAAAGATGGCAATAAGTTTGCTTATAGACTTCAAGATGGCTATGTTGAATCAAGAAATAGGCCACAACTAGTGAATATTGCAACAGACGGCGAGAGCTATGGTCACCATACAAAATTTGGCGATATGGCACTTTCTTATGTTTTAGACATTAAGTCGCAGCATCTTGGTTTTAAAATTACAAACTACTCATGGTTTTTAAAGAAGTATCCACCACAATATCAAGTAGATATCAAGCCGCAATCTGCTTGGAGCTGTGCCCATGGTGTTGGTCGCTGGTTCGAGGATTGCGGATGTTCAACAGGTGCTCAATTAGGTTGGAATCAAAAATGGAGAAAGCCACTAAGAGATGCTTTTGATTATCTAAGAGATGAATTAATTAAGCTTTGTTCAGCTGCCGGTGCTAGTTACTATAAAGACTTTTGGGCAGCAAGAAATGATTATGTGGAATTCATCCTAAAGCGCGACAAAAAAACGCTTGATAAGTTCTTTAAAAAACATGCCTGCAAAAAACTTGATGATGTTGAAAAGGTTAAAGCTGTAAAACTTATGGAAATTCAGCTTAATGCTCAATTGATGTACACAAGTTGTGGTTGGTTCTTTGCTGAAATTTCTGGCATCGAAACTACACAAATTCTAAAATACGCGCTTTATGCAATGGAGCTTGCATCAGAATTTAGCGATAATGATTATGAAACTAAATTTTTATCAATTTTAAATAAAGCAAAAAGTAATATAAAAGATTTCGGCACAGGAAAAGATGTGTATGAAAAATTTGTTAAACCTGCTTCTATCAGTGTTTCTCAGGTTGCTTCACAGTGGGCGTTTTCAAATAAATTTAGCCCAGATGGCGGATTAGATAAGATATTTTGCTACGATGTTAAAAAGTTAAGCGTAAAAACATTTGAAGAAAAGTGTGCAACTTTTGATGTTGGGCACATTGAACTTGTTTCAAATGTTACTTTTGAGAAGTTTAATGCAATGTACATTATTGTGGAAACTCAAGCAAAAGAATACTATGCGGCTGTTAAGTTGCTTGATTCAAAAGATGAATTTGCAAAAACTAAAAAAGAATGTGTTGAATTTTTCAGCCTGTGTGAAACAATGGATATTCTAAAAAAACTTGAAGAATTTTCCGGTAATAGGTTGTTTACAACAAAAGACATCTTGATCGATAAAAGAAAAGTAATTTTAGAGAAAATTCTTAATTTCCGATTAGAAAAAATGGAACAGGTGCATAAAGATCTTTATGAAGAACTCAAAGTTCCTGTTGAAAGATATATGGATCTTGGGATGGACATTCCTGATACTTTTAGGGTGAGCGCTAAATATACCTTGTTGCATTCTTTAAAAGATGAATTAATCAAGGCTGTAAATTATACAGATTCAAAGAGTACAACCAGAATAAAAGAAATAAAAGCCACGGCTGATAGATTTAAAATTAGCCTTAATAAGCCCGATATTCAAGCTATTTTAAGCGATAAATTAATGATTATAATTTCTGATTTAGCTCAAGAGATGAATCTAAAAGTGGCCAAAAACGCTCTCGGATTGCTAAATATAATAGAAAATTTAGCTATGGATTTAAATATCAATGAAGTGCAAAATTTATTCTTCGATTTAATTTATTCAAAAGCTGCAATTTTAATTGAGCACCTTGAAAATTCTGATGATAAGAATAATGACAGAGTGCTTGTGCTTTGTGTTTTAGACATTGCAGAGAAGTTGAATATCAACACTGAATTTTTAAAGCCATATGTCGATAGGGCAAGCCTGCCAAAAAGGGGTTAATTCTCAAAAGGTTTTGACAGCACCTTTAGGCCTTCAAAGTCATATAATTTGATTGTTTCTCCACCCTGTGCGATGTGCCTTGAGAACATAGCGCAAATTATGGATTCAAGCGAGGAAGCCGAGAACATATTATCTGGCAGTTGATGAAAATTGTATTTTAATTTCAACAGTGACTGTAGATTTTTGCAATCAAGTGAAGTCCTATTTAAAAAATGTGCGTTTAATCCAAATGCTTGCCTTAGATGGTTAATGTCGCATCTATAAACATCTATACCTTTTTTATTTTCTTCCTGCAGAGCTTCACAAAGTCTTGTAGAAAGCCTTTTTGTCCAATTCGACTTGTTTATTTTAAACTTATCATCTAGCATTTTATAATTCTTGCAATGTATTCTCCATTTTCCCTCAAGAAGAGTGTTATCCTGTGGGACACTGGCGCACAGAATTGAGTTTGAAATATGAGAAGAATTTTTAAAAAATAGTTCTATATCTTGAGTGTAGTAAAATTTATCAAGGTATAAGATTTCATTATTGTCATCTAGTACGCAAATTGAGCTGTCGTAGTTTGCGCTGTTTGAAAGTGAAAGCCCAATAAAAAATTTCTCTTTAGATTTATATTTCATTATTCAAGTATAGTCAAATATCTAAATTTATTCAATAGATAAAAAAAATGCCCCAGCTTTTGGGGCTTTTGAAATAAGTAATTTTGCAAAATTCGTAAAAGTTATTATGAAGTTTTTTCTTCTGATTTAAAGCAGTCTTTTGCAGCAATAAAGAAAATCACAAAAGACTCAATCAGGCTTAATAATCCTTCAATCAATGCCTTTTCTTTTTCTTCATCTAATCCCTTAATTTCAACTAATTCTGTAAGTATTTCATAAGCAAATTCCTTTTTATCGTTGCTTTTTGAATACTCGCTTACAATTTCAATCATCGACATTAATTTTGAAAATGTGTTTTGAATAAAATTTGTACTTGTCATATTGCCTCCTATTATCTACATTGTGATTGTAGATTTTAGATTGCTATATACACTTTGTTTTGTTTAATCTAAATCTTTAAAAGCATCAAAAAAAGGCCTTTCTGTGTTACAATTTTTAATATGGCAACAGAAAATAAAAAAGAGAAATATTTTTGGACAGGCACGCTTTGTCTGTATCTTGGAATAATATGTGTTACGTATTTGCCAAAATTAATATATGAATTTTTCGTATATCTTGAACTAGACGCGTTATTTATAAAGTCCCTTGCGGTGCTACTTTTTGTAACGGCACTTGGATACTATTTTGCTAGCTCTGAATTTTTTAAAAAGCAAGTTTTTGCAATTATCTTTTGCTTCATATTTTATTTTATCTATATGAACTTTTTTGGATATTAAATTTCTTCTTCTAAATTTGGGTCTTTTTTAACATCTGGAATGCTTTTTCCAATAGCACGCTCCATATTAGCTTTTGCGCTGTTAAATTCATATAATGTACTTAAATATTGCAATCTCGCGTCATAGTATTGAATTTGGGCTTCCTTATATTCAATCATATCTGAAACCCCAACTTTATATCTACCACGAGATAGTTCATAGTTCTCTTTTGCTTTTTTCACTGCAAGCTCAGACACTGGAACCCTTTGTTTTGCGTCCATAAGTCTAACATATGTGCTTTGAATGTCATAATATACATCGTTCACAGAGGCTTTTGCGCTGTATTCTTGCTGATCAAGCAATGCTCTTGCTTCTTTGATTTGGTTTCTGATTAAAAATGGATTTATAGTAGGGAATTGAAGATATCCGCCAATGTCCCACCAGCTTGAGTTCACATATTCATTACCTATGCCACCTATTGAATAGTTGCCCTTAAACTTTAAAGACGGCATAAATGTTTTCTTTGCTAATTTTAAATATTGATCAGATGTTTCAACGTTGATTTTTGCAATCTTCAACTCTGGTCTAAATTCATTTGCTGTTTCAATTGCGTTTTTCATATCAATTTCAACATCAACAAAAGGCGCTGTTGTATCAATTACATATGGTTGTATATAAGGTAAGCCCATAAGGTTGTTTAGGTTTGAAACTGCTATATCAACATTGTTTTTGGCTTTAATAAGATTTGCTCTAGCATCTTCCATATTAACTTGCGCTATTGTCACATCAACCTTTGGCTTGCTTCCAACTTCATAGAATGCTTGAGCTTGATTGAACATTATTTCAAACTGTTCTAGAGTTTCTTGAGCCACCCTTCTTGCTTCAATTGAATATATCAAGTTGTAATAGCCATCTTTTAGGCTTGCCACAAGCTCGTTTACGACTTTATCTATATTTGTTTGAGATGATTTAAAGTTTAATTTGTCAATTGTGTATTGGTTTTGCGTGATGCCAAAGTCATACACAAGTTGTGAAATTCCAATTGTGCCTGCTGTATAGTTGTTAAAAGCTTCGCTTGAAATGTTGAAGCCTCTATATATCATCATTCTGTTGTCTGGACCAATTCTAGATAGGTTGCTTTGAAGGTCAATTTGAGGCGAGTAATTAGACAGAGTTTGGCCTTTTTTGAATTTAACAGCCTCAGAGCTTGCAAAAGCAGCTTTAATTGTTGGATTGTTAACAAGTGCTAGTTCGATACAATCGGCCAAGTTAAGTTCCATAACTTTTTCAACAGAGCCTGTTATTTTAACTCTTTTTTCACCATCATCTCCCACTGGCATATAAGCATCAAGTGGGATTGTGTAATCTTTATATTTTTCTTCAAGCTCTTTTCTTTTTTTCTCAAGCCTTTTGTCTTTTCTGCTTAATTTTTTAGTTTTTTGAACTTCTTGCGCTTCTTTTTTACCAAGAAGATTTGCGCTTTTTTCAACAGCCTCTTTAGATATAGCCATAGGTGCTGTGTTGAGTGTTAATATAGCAAGTATTGTTAAAGTTGCTAATAATCTAGTCATTATTTTTTTGTCCTTTATTTCTTCTTGCGGCTCTTTTTTGAGCTGTTGTTTCTCTTAGTTGCTGAATTACAACATAGAATGCTGGAACAAGTATTGTACCAATGATTGCTGCTGCAACCATTCCGCCAAATACTGTTGTACCAAGTGATCTTCTACTTTCTGCACCAGGTCCCACTGCAAATACTAGTGGCAATATACCGAGTATGAAAGCTATAACGGTCATCATAACTGCTCTGAATCTTATGGTAGCAGCTTCAATAGCGGCTTCATATATTGATAGGCCCTGTTCCTCTCTTGCGGTCTTGGCAAATTCTATGATTAAAATTGCCTGTTTTGCAGCAAGACCTATTAACATTATAAGCCCTATTTGAGCATATAAGTCAAGTTGATAGCCAGCTAGATATTGGAATAAAACCGCCCCAAGCATCGCAATAGGTGTGATAAGCATAACGCCTACTGGTAACATCCAGCTTTCATATAATGCTACTAGGAAAAGATATACAAATATCAATGACATTAATAAAACTACCTGTGTTTGGCCACTTGATTCAATCTCTTGTAAGCTTGTGCCTGACCACGCAAAAGTGATGTCTTCAGGTAAAATTTCTTTTGAAAGTCTTTCCATTTCAACAATGGCATCACCAGAACTCATCCCTGGAGCTTGGTTTCCACTGATTTGAATAGATTTGTACATATTGAATCTCGTAACTGTTGAAGGTCCAACTGTTGGCGTGATTTTCACAACTGATGATAGCGGTGAAGATGTGCCATCGTTTGATTTCACAAATACTTTACTGATATCATATGGAGTTGCACGGAACTCTTCTTGAGCTTGCATCATAACTCTGAATACACGGCCATATAAGTTGAAGTCATTTACATAGGATTGACCAAATTGCGAAGATAATGCCGCATATATTTCTTCAATACTTATTCCTTG
>CAYJMX010000011.1:17290-18684 GCA_964371485.1 uncultured Gammaproteobacteria bacterium
ATTTCAAATTGCGGAATATTTGCATTATATCTTGTTGTTACACCGCTTAGTTTTGAACTAGAGTTTGCTTTGTATATTAGATTTTGCGCTTCTTTTAGCAATTCCTGAGGAGTTCTATTTCCTTTATCAAGAAGTTGATATTCAAAGCCACCAAACATACTTAAGCCTGAAATTGCAGGTGGAGCAAATGAGAATATCATAGCATCCTTGTATTTTCCACTTGCTTTATTGATGTTACGTATTATGCCATCTAAAGAAGCATCGTTCGCCATTTTTTCTTCTTGGCTCATAAATATTGATTTATAAAATGGAATTTTTTCACGTTCATCCCAAGGTAAAAATGGAGTAATTACCATAGCCGTATTTTGGCCGAATATACCCTCAAAGCCTAATACTTCTTTAACGCCTTTGATTTTAGCGATATCTTTTTCAAGTTCTGCTGTAACAGACATTGTTTTAGATAATGAAGAACCATCTTTTAAAATAACTTGAGTAAATACTACGCCAGAGTCCTCTGTCGGCAAAAATCCTGTTGGAATAATTTTAAACAATCCAATAAGCGATGCCACAAGAATTGCAAAAGTTGTTAATGTTCTCATTGGTTTTTTTATAAAATATATAGAGCTCTTGATGTATTTATCTCTAATTTTATCAAATGTTGTGTTAAATAGTTTTAAGAATCTTTCCCAACAAGTAATTAAGTATTCAATCTGTGCGTGGAATTTGGTTTTTGTGGCCAAGTTTTTACTGTCCGACCAATATTTTTGATGAAGCTCTTTATAACTACCGTATGTTTCTCTTTTAATTTCTTCGTCTTTTGATCTTAAAATTGTCGCACATAGCGCTGGCGCCAATGTTAAGGCAACAAGAGTTGAGAAGCCAACTGATACCGCTATTGTTACAGCGAATTGCTGGTACATTTTACCTGTAATCCCTGGGACAAATGCCACAGGAACAAATACAGCCATAAGTACAAGCGATGTTGCAATAACAGCACCCGTTACTTCATCCATAGAAACTTTAGCAGCTTCTTTTGGTGATAAGCCAAGTTCCATATGCCTTTGTACATTTTCAATTACAACAATGGCGTCATCCACAACTGTACCTACGGCCAATACAAAGCCGAATAGTGTAAGAATATTTATTGAAAATCCGATCATTGAAAAGACCGCTATTGTTCCTATTAATGATACTGGAATTGCCACAAATGGGATAATAGATGCTCTTAGATCACCTAGGAACAAATATACAATCATAATTACAAGGAAAATTGCAAGAACAATCGCTTTAATTACTTCTGCTAGTGACTCTTTGATGAAATCTGTCGAGTCGTTAATAATATCGTATGAAATACCTGATGGGAATTTTTTAGATAATTCTTCAATTTTATTATT
>CAYJMX010000012.1:0-5097 GCA_964371485.1 uncultured Gammaproteobacteria bacterium
AATGCGCCACAAAGGGATAAACTTATAGGCTTTATTTCATGTGGCATTATACTTATGCTTGTTTCATATTTTTACACCAAAAGCAGAAAAAACGACTAGCTTATGTAACAAAAAACTACAAAAGTTCGCTTTTTAGTTGTTTAATACAAAGAAAAACACTATAATCAACACAACGGTAGTTTAATATTATCATCCGTTTCCCCCTTATTGGTAGCAGAAATAAAAAAGAGCTCTCGTTATAGATAACGAAGGGTTCTTTACGTCTATTTATTCATTTAATTTTTTGTTAAAACTATTCCAGCAGCTTCACCACGCTGAACATTAAAAATATTAATCTCAAAACGTTGGTGTTCTATGGTTTTATACACAGAACTCGCCTCTTTTCCAAGTCTTATAACATCAGTAAGTTCAACTCTAAAGTCTATACCAAAAGACGCAAGTGGCTCGCCTTAAATGCCCTCAACACGAGATAATAATTCCTTATTAATAAAAGCAGAAAATATTTTAACAAACGCGTCATTATGATCAAGAATGCAAAGGTTTTTATCAAAAATCACAACAGCTGATGGTATAGATTTGAAAGTGGCGCTCACGAGGTTTTTTGCAATTTGCCTAGCGTATGATGCGCACATAAGGGCTTCAGCCTCATTATCAAGAAAAGCTTTAATAAAATCCCTACAGGTGTCATACCCACAACTTGAACAGTTTAATTCATCTTGCTCATCAAATTTACCAATTTTTTTAAGAGCTGCAGTTTGTTCTTCATAAGAATGGACTTTTGTATAGGCTCATAATCAAGCGGCACTACGACCTTTGGACGCTTTGGAATAAAGAATCGAGAATTATATCTTGATAATACATTGCTTACTTTTGCAACAGTTGGGGTAGTAGTGTCAGCGCAAGGGCCATTTAGGCAGCCGCCAGCACAAGATAAAGCTTCTATAAACACGACATTTTCAAGAGTTTGCACCTTTAGGCCATCCAGTGCTTCATCCAAGGAGTTTATAGTTGTGACCGTCATAAGCTGTACTCTTTTTTCTAAGCCAACTTTTTTAAATGTTTCATTCATTCCGCCTTCTGTAGCATATAAAATTCCTTCATTTGCATATTTAAGGTCAAATGATTCATTAGAATATAAATCTGTTGACTTGGATTTTAAAAACTCTTCAGCGAGCCATTCTTTTAGTTCATCAAAAGTTAAGGCGTGCGACATTAAATCGGGATATTCGGTAGCTTCGTTTTTTTTACCAATACAAGGCCCAATAAATACAACTTCTATGTCATCGCCATATTTTTTCTTTAACATTTTAGCATGTGTTAAAGCTGGAGAAGCAATTTTAGTAATATTGTGGATAAATTCTTGTTTATATTTTCTTATATAATCGACAACTACAGGACACGCACTTGAAATATACAACCCATTACTTGCTTGATTCAACACCCTTGTCATTTCAATAGATACTTCTTGCGCGCCAATTGCAGTTTCGCTCACACCTTCAAAACCGAGTTGCTTCAACTTGGCAATAAGTTGCGATGAACGATAGGGAAGAGAGCCAACATAAGATGGTGCAATAGAGGCAAAAACTCTTTTTCCCTCTTGAATAAGCGCTTTTACTTTTTTATAATCCGAGCGAACATGTTTTGCTTTATTGGGGCAAGATTTTATACATCTGCCACAAGAGATACACTTTTGATCAATAACACTGGCATGCCCGTCTTCACTCATAATTGCCTTAACGTAACAATCACGAACGCATTTACAGCAATCTTGGCACTCATATTCAACTGTGTATACTGGGGAGTTATGGTCCATTTTGACTCTCGTTTAAAACTATATTTTAATAATATATTAAAATGTAAATATTCTCAACAAAATGGTTAAAATTTAGACACAGAAGAGATTATTTAAATTGACACAGTTCGTTTTTTATTCTAAAATTTAACTGATGAGGGTCGGATGCAAATCAGCGTATTAAAAGGACTCACCGTAGAAAATGGTAATAAATTATGATAAATAATGACACTTTTTTATCTGTGATCCATTCAAATATGGATATTTGGTTATTTTTTGCAATAATTACGACACTAATTCTATCTGTATTTAGCTATGTAATCAGAAGCGACTCGCCATTTAAAGATTCTTGGAGATACTTTTCATTACATATCTTTTGCCATAGTGCAATACTTGCACTATATTTCGTAATGATATACACACTTACAAGTATTAAAAACGCGAACTATATATTCGCCTTTGTCATCTCTTTGTCGTATTATGTTTTATTTACCTCTAGTCAAAACTGCGTAAGCGCACATAGAGACAGAAAACTTCCAACCATACAGTTTGCGCCAATATTTTTCTTACCACTAATATTTATAAATTCGCAAGTAGGTTACCTATCAACACTTGCTGTTATAGCACTTGCCACAGTACTACATTTTTTAATAACACTAAGTGCAATTAGGCAGAACGGTCAAAAACTGTCATTTCGCTTCTTTGTCGCTTGGACAGCACTTTACAACATAGTCATAGTGGCTCTTGTAGCGCCATTTTTAGTGTTTAGTCATGACAAAATACCATATGTAAGCGAATCCTAATTTCCATTTGAAATGCTTTTAATATGGATAAAATTGCTTTTACAAATTCCTGACGGTTGGACAACCTTACTTAAAAAAATGAAATCATCAACTCTTCAAAGAAAAAGCTAATCAGAGAAATTGCCCACTTTAATGTCACCTTTATAATAATTCAAATTGCATCGATACTTTTTATAACATTTATCAACAAAATTAATTCAGGCGCAATGTTTAACGTAGTTAACGCTGAACTTCAATGGGCAAGTGCCAACATAACTCAACAAGAGTATATGGATGCGATAAGCAATGATCAAAAAAAGTTCAATACAGCTAGAAAAAAGATTGAAGCCAAGCTTATAAAGGCAGAAGAAACTTCAACATCATTTATAAGGCCTGTTGTATTTTTACTGAAAAATAACAACATCGAATACATTAAAAAAAGCACCACTCAATATATAAATGTGTATAATGCACTTCAGAGAATAGAAGATTCAATAAAAAACAACGAAACCCCATTTATGTGGGAAGTTAAAGGAATAAACGATGTAGTATTCTTTGCAATATTTAAGCCAATCTATGATAAGAGCGAAAAACTAATTGGCTATTATAGCGTTAGGGCGAATCCTGAATATCTAATGAGTGCAATTCCTCACAGAAGAATTCTTGCCCTAGGTATAGTCTTCACTGTAATGATGTTCTACATCATCTTTGCATTCGGCAGACAAAGGGCAAAGGAATCAAGATATACATCTGAAGATAACAAAGCGAGGCTTGAAAAAGCACAAAGAATGGCAAGTTTAGGCTATTTTTCAGTTAATTTTGAAACGGGTGCCGAAGAATTTTCTGATGAACTATTTGAAATTTATGAAATTGACCCAACATCTGTTCTATCAAACAAGTTGGACGAAATAATTTGGCATGCAAAAGATCCTGATTTTGAAATGATCAGAAAAAATCAAGTAATTGCAGCAGCTATGCGTGGCGAAATAAGCATTTTTAACACAGAAATAGTCACACATAAAACAAAAGCTAAAAAACATATTCTTATAAAAATATCACCAAGACACGATGACAAAAGAAGAGTTATTGGCTTTGATGCGATCTTGCAAGATATCACTGTCATTAAAAATGCGGAAATATTTTTTACTAATTTGATTTCAGCCAGCAAGGCAATAATAATCGTTTACGATTATGACACGGCGGAAATAACAGACTCAAATGAAGCAGCAGAACATCTGTATGGCTGGACAAGAGATGAATTGCTTTCTATGAAAATTACAGAATCTCAGTTCCTTGGAGAAAAAGGCTTTAATGAGGTAAAAGAGAGACTTGACCAGTTTAAAAATACAACATATGAAACAGAACAAGTGACAGCAAACGCTGAAACAATAAACTTGTCTGTAGCAGCTTCAAAACTGTTATATCAAGGCAGAAATATAGTTTTCAATATTTGTTCAGATATCACACATGTTAAAAACTATGAAAAAGAACTTGTTAAGGCTAGATCGCTTGCTGAAGCAGCAAATGAAGCAAAGAGTATGTTCCTTGCAAACATATCACATGAAATAAGAACGCCACTAAATGCAATTTTAGGATACTCGCAAATTGTTTTATCATCAGATGAAAATATGAGTGAAGAAAGCCAACGCCAAATTGCGTCTATACAACGAAATGGCGATCATCTTCTTTCTATAATCAACAACATCTTGCAAATGTCAAAAATTGAATCAGGTTCTACTGATGTGCATATGTCTATAGTAAATATGCCAGAATTTCTATCGGATATCTCTGAAATATTTAACATGAGACTGAAAAGCTCCTCAATTGAACTTCACGTTATAAATAACAATATCCCATCTAACATCCTAACCGATGAGGGCAAGCTAAAACAAATCATTACCAATTTAATTGGAAACTCTATTAAATTCACAGAAGAAGGCTCTGTAACTCTTGAAATGAATTTTGTAAATGAAAACCTAATAATTAAAGTAATTGATACTGGATACGGCATTTCAGAAGAAGCGCTTAAGAAAATATTTAGCCCGTTTGAACAAAGCGAAGCTGGTAAAAAATATGGCGGCACAGGCCTTGGCTTATCTATTTGCAAAAACTTATCAAACCTATTGGGTGGAAAAATTAGCGCACGCGCGAATGAGAGCATCGGAACTACATTTGAAGTTGAAATACCAATTAAAACCTACAACTATGACAGTAATACAGAAATTGTGAGCAATGACACCAGAAAAATTACTGGACTTAAAAACAAAGATAAGTCACCACTTGTATTAGTCGTAGACGATTCAACAGCAAATCAAGAGATACTTTCGACAATGCTAACTCGAATTGGGATAAATATTCTTGTGGCAAAAGATGGCTTAGAGGCTGTAGATTTTGCAAAAAAACATTCGCCAGATTTAATCTTTATGGACATAAGAATGCCCAAGATGAACGGCAAAGAGGCAACAAAAGTGATAAGAGAAACAGATAAAATCACTCCAATTGTAGCGGTAACAGCAAGCGTAT
>CAYJMX010000012.1:5107-18537 GCA_964371485.1 uncultured Gammaproteobacteria bacterium
CAGGAAGAAAAAGATGCATTTGAAGAAGCAGGGATTGATGACTGCATCATTAAACCATATAAGGAAAAGCAAATATACGACTCGCTTCAAAAGTATTTAAATATTGAATTCACATATGAATCATCTGCCAATGAGGAAGTTGAATCTACAATTAAAGAGCCACAAAAAGCTCAGGATGAAGCAGAATTTTCCATAAATGATATCCCATCAGATGAACTAGAAAAGATAAGTGAAGCTATTTCAATGGCAGACCTTGATGCGGTAGTTGAAATTGTAGAAGAAAATAAAAAATACATACCTAGTAAAATAGTTACTAGAGTTAAAAAATTAGCTGATAATTATGAATTAAATAAGATAAAGGAAATATTTAAACATGAATAATGATATTTTAATAGTTGATGACAATCCTCAAAATTTAAGAATTTTAGGTCAAATCCTAAAGGAACAAGGGTACAAAGTAAGATCAGCAATGGATGGATTATCAGCAATTGAAGCTGTTGGAAAAAAACTACCAGACCTTATTTTACTAGATGTAATGATGCCACCAGGAATTGATGGGTTTGAAACTTGCAAAAGAATTAAACAAAACAGCCTTTGGTCAAACATTCCTATAATCTTTGTTACAGCTTTAAACAGTATTGAAGACAAAGTAAAAGGCTTTCAGGCAGGCGCTGTAGACTTTATTGAAAAGCCATACAACCACGAAGAAGTAAGAGCAAGGGTTGATAGCCATGTTAAATTAAAAATGTTTCAAAATAATTTAGAAGAGATTATTGATGAAAAAACTATCGAAGTTAAAAAAATGCAAAATGCGATAATTTTTGCGTTAGCAAAACTTTCTGAATCAAGGGATGATGACACCGGAGAACACCTTGAAAGAGTAAGAATTTATTGCAAGATTTTAGCCGAGGCCTTAATGGAAGAAGTCGAATTTAAAGGCAGTATCAACGAAATGTTTGTTAATATGATTTATGAAACAAGCCCACTTCACGACATTGGTAAAGTAGCAATTCCAGATAATATTTTATTAAAACCAGGAAAATTAACAGATGAAGAATTTGATGCAATGAAAGCCCATACTACAGAGGGCGCCGACACTTTATCTCAATTATTAAATGAGTATGGACACAATGCATTTTTGGCCATGGGCAAAGATATCACTCTTTATCACCACGAAAAATGGGACGGTTCAGGCTATCCGACAGGCCTGAAGGAAAATGACATTCCAATTAGTGCAAGAATTATGTCAATTGTTGATGTTTATGATGCGCTGAGATCCAAGCGTTGTTACAAAGATGCGTTTTCACACGAAAAAAGTATCGGTATAATTGGCGAAATGAAGGGTAAACATTTTGACCCAAATATGGTTGATGTCTTTTTAAAGATTAATGAAAAATTTGATATCGAAAGATAATGTAAAATTTTATTCCAAAAATAAGAAGACATTCTAATTTAGAATAGTCTAAACATAGTCTTATCAGACTTTTCTTGCAAGTAATTAAAATTTGTGGTATTATAATCTATGGCAAATTATTGTAACAAAAAGGCAATATTTGCCAAAAAATTGTTTTTACTTACTTATACGGACTTAATGGAATTACAATGCTTGAGACTTTAAAAGCAGGACTTCAGAGCCTGAATCCTAAAAAGTTGAATAAAACAAGCACGGGTCAACCAATTGACCCTTCAATTGCGCAATTAAGACACCTGAAAACGCTTGATCCATTAAAACAAGACACTGTTTCTTTTGGTGGCAAAGGCAAGCTCATTAAGGCTGCAAAAGATGCTGCTCAAGAAGCTGTTACAGAAACAATTAGCTCTTCTAGAAAGAAGCTGAATACAAGAGATTTTTCAATATCAAATCAAGTAGCTAGAGCGCTTAATGAAAAAGCACAAGGCGATCATAGTGAATTAAGATCCATACTTATGAAAACATTCTCAGACATAACTCCAAATGTCGGGGACACTTGTTCAAAGCATCGTCCAGTTTTTGCTGTTCAATCAAGGGTAAAAAGCCCAGTTTCTATAAGAGAAAAGGCAACTGGTAAAATGCTTAAAACCAAAAAAGAAGCGGCGGAGCAAATAAAGGATTTAATTGGCGGCAGAATCGTACTAGGTGACGGTATGCAAGGTGGTGGCGCCCTTGTTATAGATAAATTTATCGAACTTGCAAAGAGCGGAAAAGTAAAGATTGTCGAAATCAAGAGTCATTTCCCACCTCTTACAGACTATGAATACGCACCTCAATCAAAATTGGCGCAACTTGCAGAAGCTTCTTCGGCAAGATTTGGTATTGATGTTCCAAACAAGGCAGTTAAAAACCAAAGCGGTTATACTGCAATTCATTTGGGATTAGAGTTTCCAGACGGACTTAGTGGCGAGATACAAATTCTTGGTAAAGACGTATTAGGCCTAAAAGAAATAGAAGACATTCCATACAAGGTGATGTCAGAAAAAAATGTAGATGGAAAATATTCTGAAATCAAAAAAATATTTGAACCACTTAAACCAGTAAGTGACATTGAGACAGATCCTGAAAACATCAGAAGGGCTGCTCTAAGAGATGCGTACACTGAATACACAGCTGCAGCTTATAGATATGAGCGTGAAAAACTTCCTTCAAAAGTAAGGGAGGCAAAAAGCCAAGGCAAGGCGCCAAACTTCTTGTCACTACAGGATCATGTAGCGCGTACAGGCAGAGGGGAAGACCTTCCACCTGAACTAGATTTTAACAACTTAAACAAGCTTAAAATAGCAGCTGAAAAATAAAGTTTTTTCTTGAATAATCCTTATGTTTATCGTATTAATACTATTGTAGTTACAAAAATGATAAGGATTAAAAATGGTCAACAAACTTATTACTCAAGATACAAGAATGTTCTTGACTGGAAATGAAGTTCTTGCTTATGCTGCAAACGCGGCTCAAGCTGAATACATGTATGGTTACCCAATTACACCTCAAAACGAAATTATGCACACTTGGTGTAAATTGTTACCAAAAACAGAAGCTGGCTTCTTACAAACTGAAGATGAAATCTCTGCTGGTTTCTCTACAATTGGTGGTATCCTTGCTGGAAAACGTGCTTTCACAGCGACAGCTGGTCCTGGTAACGTTATTATGCAAGATGCGATGAGCATGGCTGAAATGATGAGAATTCCTTTCGTATGCGCTGTAATGCAAAGAGGCGGTCCATCTACTGCTACTGTAATTTACGCTCAACAAGAAACAAGATTAACTTGCTACGGCGGTAACGGTGAAGGCTTCAGAATCGTTTATTCTACAGCTGGTCACCAAGACTTATATGATTATATGATTAAATCTTTCAACACTGCTTGGAAGTATAAATTCCCAACTTTCCTTTTAGCTGATGGCTACCAAGGAAAAATGAGAGAACCTGTAACACTTTATGATCCAGCTTCACGCGGAATTCAAATGGTTCCAACAACAGCTACTTTAGGTCAAGCTCAAGGTGTTAACCCAGTTAATCACATCAGAAACACATTCAATTTAGAAGAAGAACTAATGGAACAACTTGATAAATATCAAGAAGAATTCGATAGAATTTCTCCTGAAATTGAAGAATACCTAGAATACAAAGCTGATGACGCTGAAATCTTAATCATCGCTCACGGTATCGTTGCAAGATCTGCAATGACAGCTATTGACGAATTAAGAGAAAAAGGCGTTAAAGTTGGATTATTCAGACCAATCACACTAAGACCTCTTGCGGTTAAGCCATTAAAAGCAGCTGTTGCTCGTGCTAAACAAGTACTATTCACAGAATCTGCTAATGGTCAACTTGCTCAAATGATTTTAGAAAAAATCTATGGTCTTCAAACGCCATATTCAACACTATTTAAAATGGGCGTTGGCGTAACTGGTGATGATATCGTTGCTAAAGTTGAAGCAATGGTTAAAGAACCAGCTACAGTGTA
The DNA here is from genome assembly GCA_964371485.1 of uncultured Gammaproteobacteria bacterium. Lineage (GTDB taxonomy): Bacteria > Cyanobacteriota > Vampirovibrionia > Gastranaerophilales > Gastranaerophilaceae > CAYJMX01. The sequence continues at coordinate 9,044 of CAYJMX010000012.1, forward strand.
GGTTATAAGCAAAGTTAAAAGGAAAAGAAAATGATAGAAACATTAAATACAGCACCTGAATTTGCTCAAGCGCAAAACGTTGAAGTTGGTGCATCTAAATTCTGTCCAGGATGCGGACACGGTATGATCTTAAAAACATTAGCACAAGTTATTGATGAACTTGGTTTAAATGCTAAAACTATTTTTGGTTGTGACATCGGTTGTTCATTGCTTTCTTGGAACTATATGAATCTTGATACAGTTCAAACACACCACGGAAGAACAACTCCGGTAATTTACGGTGTAACAAGAGCTAATCCAGATCTAGTTGGTATCGCTTATATGGGCGACGGTGGCGGCCTTGCTATTGGTGCGCAACACTTAGTTAACGCTTCAGTTAGATCAGAAAAAATGTTAGTATTACTTGCTAACAACACAAACTATGGTATGACAGGTGGCCAAATGTCGCCAACTACAATGCCTGGTCAAAAAACAGAAACATCTCCATATGGTAGAGATTGCTCAGTAACAGGAAAACCTACAAAAGGTGCTGAAATGGTGGCATCTCTTGTTGATCCTGAAAAAGCATATGTAGCAAGAGCTTCAGTATCTAACTTAAGAAAATTAAAAACTGTACTTAAAAAAGCGTTAACAAACGTTGATCAAGGCGGGTTCTCTTTTGTTGAGGTATTATCACTATGCCCACTAAACTGGAGAACAAATAACGTTCAAACTTGGGACAGACTAAAAGAAATGGAAGAATTCTTCCCAGTTAACGAACTTGTAATTAAAGAAGGATTGGAGTAGAAAAATGGCAAGAACTAAAATCGTATTAGCCGGTGAAGGCGGACAAGGCGTACAAAGTGTAGCTAAAATTCTAGTTGAAGCTGGTTATGAAGCTAAAAAAGAAATTCTTTATATTCCAAACTTTGGTGTAGAGCAACGTGGTGGCGTATCAATCGCATTTTGCCAAATCTCAGACACTACAATTGGTGAACCAAGATTTTCAAAAGGCGATATCGTAATTATGTTATCTGATAGAGCAATCGACAGATGTGACAGCTACATTAACGAAGATACAGTTGTAATCTATGACTCTTCAGTATGTACAAAAACGCCAACTTGCAAAGCGAAAGAAATCATTGCAGTTGAGGCTAATAAAATGGCAAACGAACAACTAAGTGCTCGTGTATTTAACATCATCATCTTGGGTGTTTTAATCAGTGCAACAAATGTATTAGCGCTTGATGATATTAAAAATGCAATGGAATTAGCATTAGGTAAGAAATTTGATGCTAAACCAGAATTAAGAGATCTTAACTATAAGGCTCTTGAGGTTGGTATGGAACTAGTTAAGAAAGCGAGTGTATAATGAGCGTAGCATATAAAGGTTTTAAAGTAGATAATGTTGCAAAAGAAAAAGCTGATTGGTACTGCTTTACAGAATACTGCAAAGGCTGTGGTCTTTGTATCGTAAAATGTCCAAAAAAATGCTTACAATGGTCAAAAGAAGTTGGTATTTACCAAACTCCAGCTGTAAAGCCAGTTGCCGCTGATTGTATCGGCTGTGGAACTTGCGCTATGATTTGCCCAGACAACGCAATTAAAATCGTTAAAAAATAGTATAAATATTATACAAAATGAAACACCCCTTAAATTGAGGGGTGTTTTTTAATTCTTATTTACTTTTTAAGCATCGAATGCTGATACAACTGTTACATTATTCTCTTGTGTTGCAATGTCGTTGACATAAACAAATGTCCAGCTGAACACCAGTGCCGTTAGGACTACTATTGACCCTAATAGGCAATTCGTTATTTTGCTCTCACTCATATTGTTCTACCACCTTTTTACCGCTAAACATATGGACTATGCCATTAAGTTGATTCTGCCTGCGTGCGCTAATGTGCCAGCTGTTTCTTGAAATACTTGTGGTGTAGCTTGCGCTAATGTTCCGCTTGTTTCTGCTGGAGGTGATGAAACTGGAGCTGCCGAAGCTGTTGATCCTACTGTTGGTGTACCCATAATAAATCTCCTTATATCTTGTCTTTTACTCTCGTGTTTTTTTTATTTGTCTCTTACTCTTATATAAAAACGATATACTTTCTTGAATTTCAGTATATACATTTTTTGTTACATTTGTTAACACAAAAATATAAAACACAGTACCACAGTACGATTAAAGAATTAAATATCTTCAATAAAATCTATATTTAAGCCATTTTTATCATTTAAAATGGAAATAGCACATATTTTATAAGAAGAATACTTCTGTTTAAAATCTTTTAAATAAGCCATAGCACATGCTTGAATTTTTAAAAGTTTTGAATGGGTGATGGCCTCAAGTGGGGCGCCAAAGGTGTTTGATGTTCTATATTTTACTTCGCAAAAATAAATAACACCATCATATATTGATATAATATCAATTTCGCCGTATCTAGAATAGTGAAAATTTCTGTCTAAAATTTTGTGATTTCTTTTTAATAAGAAATCAGCAGCAATATTTTCTCCTAGTTTACCTTTGGCTTTGTTTGACATAAAATTATTCTATAATAAAAACTACATTAGGAGCTAATATTAATGGATATTTTACAAAAAACGGCAGTTGAACAAAGAAAAGCACTTTTAAACAAAGAAGTAAGCGCGGTTGAACTGGTCGAAATGACATATAAAAGAGTTGAAGAAGTTGATGGTGACATTGGCGCTTACAATTCACTTACTAAAGATGACGCTATAAAAACAGCAACAATTGTTGACGAGAAAATATCAAAAGGCGAAGAATTGCCAGCTATGGCAGGTATTCCACTAGCACTTAAGGATAATATGAACTTAAAAGGGTCATATACTACAGCTTCTTCAAAAATGCTTGAAAATTTTGTATCTCCGTATGATGCTACTGTAGTTAAAAAATTAAAAGAAAATTTAGTTCCAATTATTGGAAAGGCAAACCTAGACGAGTTTGCAATGGGTTCATCAAATGAAAATTCTGCAACAAAAATTGTTAGAAACCCTCTTAATTTAAACAAAGTTCCAGGGGGTTCTTCTGGTGGCTCAGCAGCTTCTGTGGCAGCGTTTGAGGCGACAGTATCGCTTGGTTCAGACACTGGTGGATCGATCAGACTACCAGCAAGTTTTTGTGGTATATCTGGCTTTAAACCGACATACGGCAGAGTTTCAAGATATGGCCTTATAGCTTTCGCTTCATCTCTTGATCAAATTGGGCCTTTTGGTCGCTCTATTGAAGATATTGCAAACTTATATATGACAATTTCAGGCTATGATGCAAAGGATTCAACGTCTTTAAATATGGCAGTTCCAGATGTTATGCCAACATTAAAAAATGATATCAAAGGCATGAAAGTTGGCGTTATAAAAGAACTTATGACAGAAGGCGTAACAGATTGTGTAAGAAAATCTATTGAAAATGCCATTGAAACATATAAAAAACTTGGAGCACAAATTGTTGAAATTTCACTTCCACTACTTAAATACTCAATCGGCATTTATTACATCGTAGCAACGGCAGAAGCTAGTTCAAACCTTGCTAGATACGATGGTGTGAAATATGGATATAGAGCAAAAGATGCTCAAAACCTAATGGAAATGTACACAAAAACAAGAGCAGAAGGCTTTGGTGACGAGGTAAAGAGAAGAATCATGCTTGGCACATATGCCCTATCTAGTGGCTATTATGATGCGTATTACAAAAAAGCGCAGCAATTAAGAAGACTTGTAGCAGATGATTTCAATAAAGCTTTTGAACAAGTTGATATTTTGATCTCACCAACGTGCCCGACAACCGCTTTTGATCTAGGTTCAAGAAATGAAGACCCACTTGCAATGTATTTAACAGACATCGCAACAATTGGTTCAAACCTTGTTGGTTCACCTTCTTTAAGCACACCTTGCGGATTTGATAAAGAAAGCATGCCAATAGGGTTACAAATTATAGGTAAAAACTTTGATGAAGCTACTGTGTTAAGAGCAGCTTATAATCTTGAAAATGCTTTAAAATAAGCACAATTAATGAGCTTTAAAAAATCTATTGTTGGTGCCACCGGCGCCAACTTTTATATTCACAGACTTTAAACACCTAGGACACCTGCCAACATAGGCTGTGCCTTCTTTGTTTTTATAAATTCTTGAATAAACCTTGCAACATTCAAACATAATACCCAAGTACTGTTTTTGAACTGAATTTCCGCTCATAGCTTAATATTACACTTTTTTAAAAATAAAAACAACATATTCATACATTTAACCCTTTTACTTTTTGAAAAAGCTCATTAAAATATTAACAGGTAGTTAAAATGAAGAGGTTAGAAATGTTATCAAGTTCAACTGGCAACTCGCTTATGTCACAGGCGATATATGGCCTAGCTAACAGTTTTGCGGTATTGTCTGCAGGCTCAACTGGTGGTCTTACAATAGAGCAGATCATGAATCCATCAGAGGATGTTAATACAAACAATCTGAATTCAAGCTTTCAAATGTACTTACAACAAAACTTTGCAAGCATCGATTAAAATCAAGATGGCATAATTGATCAAAATGATCTAAGTGAATACACAAGCCAAATGAGCCAACAAGGTTTAAGCTATGATGAATTAATGCAGTTATGCTATTCTGGATCTGCAAGCTCACAGCTAGAAGAAGTTCTTGCAAACTTCCAAGATATAGACGCTAATGGCGATGGCAGAGTAACAAATGCTGAAATCGCAGGTTTTTCAATGGACCAAGAAATTGAAGAGATGGAAGAGAATCATCCAAAATTCCAAGCAACAAATATTTCAAATTATGTCGATAACGACACATCATCAAGTGTTTAATTAAATTTTAAAAACGACAAACAACAACGACCATAATCTTTTTCAATAAAAAGCTCAAAATCACTCACAGAACTTATTTCTTTGAGTATTTCGAGCTTTTTCTTTTTCTCATACTCTAATATCAAAATACCATCTTTGTTCAACAAGCTTTTTGAAATTTCTATTATTTTTTTATAACTATAATCCCAAGGAGGATCCGCGTATATTACATTATACTTATCTTTTAGTCTTTTATAATTATAAAAGCAATCACCCTTATAAGCTTTAATATCTAAAGTCGTATCTTTTATATTTTGCAAAATTAATTTATAAGAAGAATAATCAATTTCATATCCAGTCGCCAAAAACCCGCGCGAAACGGCTTCAAAAGACATAATGGCACTACCCATAAATAAGTCTAGAAAATTTAAATTAGTAAAATCACCAAATTGAGAATAAAGCACATTAAAAACACTCTCTCTCACTTTTGAAAGAGTAGGTCTTGCCCCTTTTGGAACATTTATTTTTCGACCTTTATATAGCCCACCTGTTAATTGCATAATATTAAATACCTTTTTATAATACTACCATGAAAAAAATAGTAATTATTGGAGGCTCGGCTGCTGGCCCAAAATGCGCAGCAAAAGCAAAAAGGTTAAATCAAGAAAATGAAATTGAAATGTACACAAACGAAAATGTTATTTCATACAGCGCTTGCGGCTTACCATATTATATTGAAGGAATTGTGGATGATATCGACAAGCTTTTAATCAGAAAGCCAGAAGAATTTGAAAAGCAAGGGGTAAAAGTATTTTTAAATCACCACGCAAGCAAGATTATTCCAGACAAAAATACTGTCATCATAAATGAAAAAGAAGTTTTATATGATGAATTGATAATTTGCACTGGCGCCACGGCATTTGTCCCAGATAGCATAAAAAATGCGCAAATAGAAGGCGTGTACACTTTAAGGCGAGTGCAGGACGGGATTAATATAAAAAATAAAATGGAACAATCAAAAAGTGTTGCAATTATTGGCGCGGGATTTATCGCCATTGAACTCATTGAGGCATTTGTAAAAAACGGTATAAAAGTGCATTTAATTGAGAGCACCAGCAGGCTTATGAGAATATTGGATTGTGAATTCAGCGAAATGATAATGCAACACATTTTAGAAAATAGTTCAGACCTTGTAGATATGCACTTTAACAGGGAAGTTGATAAGTTACATCAAAATGAAGATGGTCATTTTTATAAATTATCTACAAAGTGCGGTCTAGAAATTGAAGCAGATTTCTGTATTATAGCAACAGGCGTGAGGCCAAATGTAACTCTAGCGCAAGAAGCAGGGGTAAAGATTGGAAAGACAGGGGCAATTTCTGTAGATAAAACTATGAAAACAAATTATAATAACATATGGGCAGCAGGCGACTGCGTTGAATCAAACTGCCTATTAACAAATAGGCCGATTTATATGTCACTAGGTAACATTGCAAACAAACAAGGAAGAGTGGCGGCAATTAACGCGACACTATCACCTGAAGTACATGAAAATTTTGATGGTATACTGGGTTCTGCCATTACTAAATATTTTAACTATAAAATCGCCACTTCAGGAATGACATTTGAAACAGCAGTACAAATAGCACAGAGATTCAATCTTGATCCAATTAGTACGACCATTACAAAAAAAGACAAAGCGGGATACATGCCTGAATCCAACCCCGTTACAATAAAGCTTGTTGCAGATAAAAAAACAGGCAGATTTTTAGGCGCACAATGCGTCGGCACAGGTGATGTCAATAAAACAATTTCGACTATGACTTCAGCACTTCAATCAAAATTAACAGTTGAGCAATTTTTACATATGGATTTGCCATACGCCCCACCTATGTCATCTACTATTGACGCACTTTTAACAGCGGGTTATAAGCTAAACTCTCAAATTAAAGAAATACAAATTTAATCTATATAATCAAAGCCAAGATCAATAGTAGGGGCTTTTGAAACAAGAGCACTTGTTGATATAACATCTACTCCGGTTTTTGCAATTTCTTCTATGGTGTCAAGCGACACATTTCCACTAGCCTCAACTACCGCTCTGCCGTCTATTAATTCAACTGCGGTTTTAGTTTGCTCAATACTCATATTATCAAGCATGATAATATCCACCTTGCAATCAAGTGCTTCTTTTACTTGATCAAGCGTGTCGCATTCCACCTCAATCTTATGAGCATGGGATAAATTTTTTCTCACTTCTTGTACAGCTTTTGAGATTGAACCGTCAAACAATGCAATATGATTGTCTTTTAACATAACACAGTCATTTAAATTAAACCTATGCATCGAACAACCGCCCACCATTAGGGCATATTTTTCAAAAATTCTAAAATTCGGAGTGTTTTTTCTTGTATCTACAACTTTTGCACTGTATTTTTCAATTTTATCAGAAAACATTTTGGCATAGGTTGCAATACCCGATAGTCTTTGAATGTAATTTAAAGCAAGACGCTCGCCTGTTAGGACAAACCTTGGATGAGAAACGATTTTTGCGACTTTATCACCTTTTTTAATTACATCTCCATCATTACAATAAAATTCGATTTCAACTTTTTTATCAGACAACACATCAAAAACAAGTTTGAAAACGTCTTTTCCACAAAATACGCAATCTTGTCTTGTGCTTAGGTATAAGGTAAATTTTTTATCATCACTTAAATTTGCACAGATAAAATCAGTTGAAATATCGCCATAACCAATGTCTTCTTGTAATGCGCTCTCAATGTGCTTTTTAACTATAAAATCATTCAGTAAATACTTCGCCATATTTTTTTGCCTCACTATTGTTGTCTTCATTAATTATAGCGCAAGCAGAATCAATCGCATCATTTATCGCTTCATCAGATCTAAAGTGCGCACCTATTGATATTTCTCTTTTAAGAGCGCTATCAACAATCAGCAGTGAAACCTTTAACATGTTTTTCAATTCATAATATCTGAAAATATCATCTGAAGTGGAACTTTCCACTTGGTTTAAATACTTTGCAAGTTGGAACTTGGCAGAAATCAAATTATGTTCATTTCTGATTATTCCAGCGTTCTTCCACATCAGCCTCTTTAGTTCATCTTTGATTGAATGTGTATCGATAAATTCATAGTCACTTGAGACTTCGCCATAATTTTTATAATAATTTAAAACATTTTTAATATTTTCATCAAAAGTCTTTGGCGGCTCAAGAGAGCAATCTGCAAGATATTCGGCTAACTCATAAGCACTCACGCAGCACTCAAGAAGTGAATTTGAAGCCAATCGATTAGCGCCATGTAAACCAGTAGAGGCAACTTCACCAATGGCAAACAAGTTATCGATTGAAGTTCTAGCGTATAAATCCGTTTTAATTCCGCCCATAAAATAGTGCGCTGCAGGAGTCACAGGGATTAAGCCATCACTATAATCAATAGAATTATTTTCGCAATATTTTGCAATGTTTGGAAATCTAGTTCTAAAATAATCAATTCCCATGGGGCTAATGTCTAAAAACACATTATCATCATTGTTAGCCTTCATTACATCAAATATTGCCCTTGAAACTATATCTCGTGGTGCAAGTTCCGCCTGAGGGTGATATTTCTTTGCAAAATAATCGCCATTTGAATCACACAACTTCGCCCCAGCACCTCTTACAGCCTCAGACACAAGAGGTAGTGAGTCTTGACTTGAAACAGCAAGTGCCGTTGGGTGAAATTGAACAAATTCCATATTTTCAATTTTAGCATTAGCATCTATTGCAAGCGCAATCCCATCTGCTGTGCTAGGTTTAACATTTGTCGTATATTCATACACTTGCCCAACACCACCAGTTGCAATTACAGTGGAATTAGCATAGACGGCCTCATAAGATTGAGTGTTTTTATTGTACACAACAACACCTTTGGCATTATTTGAAGCATCCTTTAGTATTTGAAGTGCAAAACAATTTTCATATATATCAATATCTGAATTATTTATAACTTTATTTAAAATTGCCTGATGAATTTGCTTGCCTGTTTCATCTTTTATGTGCAATACTCTTGGTGCACTGTGGGCACCTTCAAGAGCGAAAGATAGTTTACCATCAAGGGTTTTATCGAATTCTACCCCAATATTTTCAAGGTCTTCTATAATTAAAGATGACGACTCAGAAAAGAATTTAACGACATTGAAATCGTTTAAGCCACATCCAGCTTTAATGGTATCAGCGATGTGCGAACTAATAGAATCTTCCTTGTTTGACTTTTCAAGCACAGCACTTATCCCGCCTTGAGCAAGAGAGGAGTTTGTGTGTTCAACACTTGATTTTGAAACAACCAAAATTCCGTCTTTTAAATGTTTTAAAGACGAAAGCCTGTGTGCCAAATACAAGCCTGATATACCGCTTCCTATAATTACTACGGAATATTTTGAGTACTTCATTTTTTCCTTTAAATCGTCTGATTCTACCGTTATTTTATTACAATCAAAATAAAATAACTAATAATTTTACATTATTTAATCTTTGTTAACGCTTGCCGCAAACAATGCAAAATCATATTTCACAGGGTCGTTTGGGTCAAATTCTTTCAATCTTGCTGTCAATTCATACGCAGATTTAAAATCATTTGCGCTCCTATGTAATAAACCCAGTGAACGAGAAATTTTGCTAACGTGAGTATCAAGAGGAATAATTA
>CAYJMX010000013.1:0-18102 GCA_964371485.1 uncultured Gammaproteobacteria bacterium
CAAGCGCTTCTTGATGATATGGATCCAATTCCGTTTTTGGTAGATCAATTTGGTAAAGTTAGGACTGAATCTGGTGTAGAAAACATCCTCATAACAGACTTTAAAGATCTATAAAAAGAATAATGAAATTTTCACTCCTTTATGCTAGAATTAGTTGTTTAGTATATAAGGAGTGAATTATCATGTTTGAAAATGAACTAAAAATTGATGAAGTAAAAGAACTTCGCTTTAGAAATAATGTTTATTTTGGTGTGAATGCTATTGAAAAAATTGACGATATTTTAAAAGCATTAAAAGAAAAAAATGTTTCAAAAGTTGTTGTAGTATCAGGTAAAAACGCTTATAAAATTACAGGCGCTTGGGAAGTTGTAGAGCGCGCTTTAAAATCAAATGGTGTTCAATACATTAACTTTGATGAGGTTTTACCAAATCCTACTACTCATCAAGTGGATAAAGCTACAAAAATCGCAGCTGATTTTGGTGCTCAAGCAGTTATCGCTATTGGCGGTGGTTCTGCTATTGATGCTGGTAAATCTGTTGCAATTTTGTTAAAAAATCTTGATAAAAACGCTACAGAATTATTTAACTATGAATTCTCTCCATCAGAGGCTGTTCCAATTGTGGCTATTAACCTAACTCACGGTACAGGTACAGAGGCGAATAGATTTGCTGTTGTAACTATTCCAGAAAAAGACTATAAACCAGCTATTGCTTATGATTGCATCTATCCATTTGCTTCAATTGATGATCCAAAATTAATGGTTAAACTATCAAAAGAGCAAACAATCTATGTTTCAATTGACGCTGTAAACCACGTTGTTGAGGCTGCTACTTCAAAGGCTGCAAGCCCATACACGGTTATGCTTGCTCGTGAGGTTATTACTATTGTTAATAAATACCTTCCAATGGCTGTTAAAAACCCTGAAGATCTTCAAGCAAGATATTATCTAGCATACGCTGCATTGCTTGGCGGTGTTTGTTTTGATAATGGTTTATTACACTACACGCACGCTTTAGAGCATCCATTAAGCGCTATTAAGCACGAATTCACTCACGGTTTAGGTCTTGCCATTTTACTTCCAGCTGTAATTAAACAAATCTTTAACGCTAAAAAAGAAACACTTAACTACATTTTTGATGGCGTTGTAGCAAAAAGTGCTAGTGATGTTGAATTTTCAGTTGCAGTTGAAAAATGGCTTTACGAAATGGGCGTTACTACAAAATTAAGCGATGAAGGCTTTAAAAAAGATGATGTTGAAAAACTAGTTGAACTAGCTCACACAACTCCATCTCTTGGAATGTTACTAGGGCTTGCACCAATAGATACTACAAGAGATATTGTTAAAGCAATTTATGACGAGTCTTTTGAATTTACTTTCAAGTAAATCTAAAACTAATAATGCAAAAGGAAACAGCTTATCTTGATTGATAAGCTGTTTTTGTTTTTTAAGATGATTTATTATGCATTCTTTTTAAATTCTGTTCTTTTTGTTTTTCTTCTTTTTAGCTTTTTTTCCGCCGTTGTGTTGTTGGATATGATCAGCGCCTTGTTGGTATCTGTTGTAGTTTTGTGCGCCTCTGCTGTTTGGATTCTTTTTACTTTTTTTAGAGTCTTTTGCTTTTTGAATTTCAGCATTTTCCATAGTATCAGCTTGAGTTTTTCTGATTTCTGTTACAACATCAGCAATAAGATTGTTAACAGTTCTTCCTGTGCCTTCTTGAGCTTTTACTACTTTTACGTTTTTGCATAATTCTGCTCTTTTGTGCGCTGGAATGCTGTTATCTCTCATTATTTCATTGTTTGAAACTAATGTCTCATGAACGGTTTTCATATCATTTTCAATAACGCCATCAATGTTTACAGCTAGTGGTGTATCAAGCTCAACTCCTGGTAGGTCGATTCTTCCACCAGATGCGCCACCGTGACCGCCACCACTAAATAAATTCGCTAGAATTTCAGCGTGGTTTGAAGTAGCACCAGAGCGAAGCGATAATCTTATGCCATTTGAACGTGCGATATCAGAGTTTTCTGTAATGTTGCCTTCTTTTCTATCTTGAATAATCAATATGCCGATTCTATCATCGTCATATGGACCTGTGTAGCTTTCTTTAGCCTGATCAGATAGATTTACAAAGTTACCCTCAGCGTCTCTTTTGCCACCACTTTCAGGGTTTCTAGCAGGGTCAGATTTTAATGCGCCCAATGCTTCAGAATATTTGAAACCGTTTTGAACGTCTAATAATGTAACATCAGGGTCTTGAGCTAATGATTTTGAGAATACATCATACATCTCATCATAATTAGCAGATATGATACCAAGGCCGATGTCTGGGAACATTTCCCTTCTTTTTAAGGCATATGTTAACATTAAATCACGAGGTGATAGCTCTCCATCTGTGCTAGTGCGGCTTAAGCCTCTTCCGCTGTCTGGAATATCAAATGTGATTTTTTCTCTTAACCATTTTTTATTGAAATTAGCATCACCTGAAGCATCCGCTAGTTCATTAATCATCCAAGTGCTCATCCCTTCTGGATAGAAGTTTGGACGTTGTTGAACAGGCATTTTAGAATGCTTTGGTAATAAGTTAGCTGTTCTTGTAAAAGATCCTGTATCAGTTGAAGCACCTGTTACAACTGAAGCTACAAAGTTTGTTGAAGCTTCAATGTCACTTTGATACATTTTGCTTAAAAGACCAGCATTATCAGCCACAATAGTCACTAATTGAGTCGCTGCAGGTACGCTTTTTGCGATAAGCGCTAAATCATTTTGGTGAATTTTATGCATATCAAGCCCTGTTGTGTCTTTTGCAGCTTGCCATTCGCTTATTCTATGTGGGTGATGGTCAATATAGATTTGTTTTTTAGAATTTTCAATATACTCTTTATACGCGCCTGTAAATCTTTTTGGAGTAGGAATATCCATTGTAATTACAAGGTCATATTCTTTTTTAGCAGTTCCATCAACTGAATCTGGGTCAAACAAATTATTTGGATCTTTTAAATCAACCAAGTCTTTCTTTAACACTTCAAGTTGTTGTTTTGATGTATTATCATCAAGTCTGCTTAAAAATTCGATACTGCGCTCTAATTTTTCAATTTTTTCAGCGTCATAAGGGCGCTTGATGTCTTCAATTCCTGGCATTTTTTGTCTGAATAAACCTGGAATTTTATCATCAACAGAACAATCAATCATTTTATCTGGATAAGCACTTTGAAGAGCTTCTTTCATAGCAATGATAGAACCTAAAGTGTCCCCATCTGGTTTTACGTGTCCTAGGATTAATATATTTTTATTTTCTGGATTTGTAATTTCTTTAGAAATCGCATCTATAGCGCGTTCAATCTTATCAGCTGCTTCTTGACCGTATTCTGATTTTTCATAAGAAATAATTTTGTCTAGAACTTCTTTTGGTGACATTGGAGGCTGATAAACCATTACAGTTTCAGCGATTTCTTTATCATCAGTGTTTAAGATTTCATAGAATGCTTCTCTGATTTTTTCTTTGCGCTCTGGATGATCGCCTGTGTATTTAACAACAGCACGAAGACCAATAGTAGGAGCACCTTTTGATGTTCCAGCTATAACGTTAGATAGTTCAAATTTATAATTATTAGGATTTCCATTAATAATATCGCCTAAATCACCAGCAATGGCATCTGGAACACGTCCAAGTGTGCCAAATTCTTCGTGGTATAGTTCAATTTTTGGTAGGCCACTTTTATCTATTGACATTTCATAGCCAAGTGGATCGCCATCTTTCCAGCTGCTTTCTGCTAGTTTAGTAACGTTGTCGTCTTTAGCAAATTGATTCGCCCCTGGTGAACCTTTTTGATGAGATGATACCCCTCTTACTCTGAATTGTAGAGCAGGAGCGTCTTTATCTAATGGGCTTGATATCTTCCCTGTAAAAGATAAGCTCATTGCATTTCCTGTTTTATTAAACATTACAGGAGAATTTTTTACATTTTGAGTAAAACTTACCGAATCTTGTTTAGGTGTAATTGGTTGAGTCACTGGTGTTTGTTGGTTTTGTTTTTGCGATTTTTGTGCTTTAAATAAGCCTAAATGGTAATTACTCTGAATTTTCATAATTTATAATCCTAACTAACAACTTGTGTGCGTATAACTCATGAAATTGGTTTGTTTTGCTAGCAAACTTAGAATTTTATTCTATTTTGTTACTATTTGTAACATGTTGATACAAAGTGTGTTAGAATGCCTTATATGAAGAAAATTTTTTGTTATGGGGATTCTAACACATTCGGTTTTAACCCAAATAATTATAAAAGATATGACAATACCACAAGATGGACATCTATTTTAAAGCATGACTTAAAAGATGAATTTGAAATTATAGAATGTGGTGAAAATAACCTTTGTGGCTTTTTAGATAATGGTATAGAAAAATTTTCAAATAAAATAAATAACCTCAAAGAGCTTGATATTATTTTAATCGCAGTAGGCGCTAATGACCTTCAAACAGCACATAATATATCTGATTATGATTTAGAATTGGGCTTAAAAAAATATATAGAAATCGTAAAAAATAAATTCAATAAAGCAAAAATAATCCTTATTTCGCCCCCTATAATTAAAAAAGAAGTATTATCACATGGCATGTTTTCTTCAATGTTTAATGAAATATCAATTGAAAAATCACTTAGCGCACAAAAAATTTATAATGAAGTTGCAAAGAAAACTTCAACCTTGATTTTTAATTTTAATGATTTTATAGAGCCATCAAATATAGACGGGCTTCATTATGATGAAAATGGGCATAAAAAAATTGCTGAAGAATTAGTTCCATTTATTAAAAACCTCGATATTATTGATTATTCTTGTTTTCTAAATTTATTACAACAAGATTTAGATAATATGTTTGAAAATCAAAAAGAGTATGTAAAATGTTCAATAAAGTGCTCTAGTTGTTGTAAAAACGCTGATTTTCCTTATTCAGAATTAGAGAAGAAATATTTATTATTCGGCTTTGAACTACTAGAAGATGGCATAAAAGAAAAAATAAAAAAGAATATTGAAAAATTAAAAAAAGAGGATAACGCACGCTATAATTGTCCGTTTTTAATTGATGATATGTGTTGCGTGTATGATTTTAGAGGAATTGTATGTAGAGCATTTGGATTGTTGACTCTTAATTCTAAAAATAAGCCCTCTGTTCCAACTTGCGCTTCTTTTGGGCTAAATTTTTCTGATATTTTTGATAAAAATACAAATGAAATTGATTTTAAAAAATATAAAGAATTGGGATATAAAAATGCCCCCGTACTTTATAATCTAGATTATGAACACATTTTAGAATCTGATTTAGCTAAAAGGTTAAATTTAGAGTTTAAAAATGTCAAAAAGCTCCTTGATTGGCTGTAATTGTATAAAAATATTTTTTTAATATAATTGTAGTAAGAAATTAAGAGTATAGCTATGAAACCAGAAACAAAAGAGAAATTACAAAAAATATTAGATAAAACTATAGATATTTTAATTTTAATTATAGTTAATTTAAAAAGCAAAGAATTTTGGGCAAAGGTATATAAAATTCTTACAAGTAAAGTCGCTCAAATTGTTTATATGTGCGCTATTGTGGCGGGTGTTGTAGGTTTAATTGCTATAAATATTTTCTTTATGACATTAAAACCTATAGATAATATTTCAGATTTAAGACCAAATGTGGTTACGAATTTTTATGCTAATGATGGCGAGAATATCATTAAGTCATATTCAGCGTACACTTTTGAAAAGCTAACACTAGATGAAATTCCTCAAAATCTTGAAAATGCTTTTATAGCAATTGAAGACAAGAATTTTTATAAACACAAAGGCTATGATTTTGTTGGGCTTGTTCGATCAATGATTGTAAATACTTTGTCTTTAAGAACAAAACAAGGCGCAAGTACAATCACTCAACAAAGCGCTAGATTGTTGTTTTTAACCAATGAAAGAACAATTTCAAGAAAAATTAAAGAGATAGTTTATGCAGTTAGAATGGAAAAAAGTGTTCCAAAGAAAAAAATCTTAGAAATATATTTAAACAACATATTCTTAGGTTCAGGCTCTTATGGGGTTAAAGCGGCTGCTATGGTTTATTTTGATAAGGAATTAAAAGACTTAACTATTGCAGAATGCGCGCTGCTTGCTGGTCTTCCACAGGCGCCATCTGTTTATTCTCCATATTACAGCCTTAAAAGAGCCAAAAACCGCCGCGATATGGTTCTATTTAGAATGTATAAAAATGAATTCATCACAAAAGAGCAATATGTAGATTCAATTATTGAACCTATCGTTTTAAGCCCAGAGAAAAGGGTTACTGCTGTAAATGTGGCTCCTCACTTTGCTGATTATGTTCTTGAACTTCTAGAAAAAGAAGGCTTTAAAAAAGAAGACATTAAAGAAGGTGGCTATAAAGTTATAACAACTCTTGATTTTGATGCTCAAGTTGAAGCCCAAAAAGCAGTAACTGAAGAGCTTGAAGGTTGGGGTTTAAAAGACACAAGCGTTCAAGGCGCTATGTTTATGTATAGCCCTCAAGATGGCAGAATATACGCATATGTTGGCGGTAAGGACTTTGAACACAGTCAATATGACAGAATTACACAAGGTATTCGCCCTCCAGGCTCTGCTTTTAAGCCATTTGTATATGCCACAGCTATTCAACACGGGGTTGATCCAAATGAAATGATGGAAGATACTCCTGTTAAAATAGGCGGATGGAAACCTCATAATTATGGCTATTCTTATCGTGGCAAAATGCCAATGTATATGGGTTTGATGATATCTTCAAATGTTATAGCCGCGCGCTTAATTGAAATTGTAAGACCTGAAAATGTTATAAAATTAGTCAGAACTCTTGGCATTACAACTCCACTTGAAGAAGATTCAACAATAGCACTTGGTTCAAATGCCGTTAATTTATATGAAATGGTAAGAGCGTATGGCGCATTCGCAAACGGCGGATACTTAGTTGAACCTTACGCGGTTGAAAAAGTTTATGATAACATTGGAAACCTTGTATATGAAGCGCCAGAAGTTGAAAAAGTTCAAGTTATGGATTCAAGATTGGCTAATATTGTAGTTGCCATGATGAGAAATGTTGTGCAAGGTGGAACAGGCGGCGGTGCATATTTTGGCATGCCTCTAGCTGGTAAAACAGGTACTACAGATAGTTATAAAGACGCGTGTTTTTATGGCTACACCCCTGCTTTATCCGCGGGCGTTTGGATGGGATTTGATGATAATTCAAAGCTACCAGGGCTCACTGGTGGGACAATTCCAGCTGTTATTTTTAAACGTGCGATGAGTGTTGCTTCTAAAAAAATTGGATATAAAAACTTTAATGGCGCAGGAGCATACTTAAAAAGTTTCGATTTAAAGGCGGCTGATAGACAGACTGTTATGCCTTGGCAAGAATATGTATATAAAGATAGCCTATATGATGAAAATGATGAAACAGATGAAGATGGGCATTTAAAAAAATTAAACTTTGAAGTTGAAAATAAATTAAAAAATAAACTGGATATGGATTAAACCCAACATTTTAAAGGAGTGCAGAATGATTAAAGATAATTTAGATAACGCGTCAAAATACTTTTTGTTATCAAAAAACCTTGAAATAGGGCTAAAATATCTTATTGAAACTGATTTTAACAACCTTGAAGATGGAAGATATGACATAACAGATGAAGTTTACGCTAGCGTGCAGTCTTATGAAACAAAAAATCTTGAAGATTGCAAATTTGAGGCTCATAAAAAATATATTGATATTCAATTTATAATATCTGGATCTGAGAAAATCGGTGTTGTTGATTATGATAAAACGACAAATCTTATTCCCTATGATAATGAAAAAGATTTAGAATTTTTAAAACTAGAGGATTTTTCATCTTCTGTGTTTGAAACAGTAAATAAAAATGAATTTATGATTTTGTATCCAAATGATGCTCACATGCCACAGGTTAATAGTGACAGCCCTCAAAAGGTGAGAAAAGTCGTTGTAAAAGTGCAGGCGTAATACAACTTTTATTATAAAAATAGCTAAAGGCAAAAAAAGAGGGGCTCTTGGGCCCCTAACTGTCTGGAATTAAGAATAGCTGGAAGTATGAAAAAGATTAATTATATATAACAATACATACGTGCTTTGAACAATTGGACAGGTGGGTAGTATTTTCAAAAAAGTTAAAAAATAAATATTAAAATAATAAGTGTACTTTAGACACAATTAGAGATAAAGAACATATAAAATTTTTTTAAATAGGGGTAAAAGCCTTGTAATAAGGGGAAAAAATAAATATTGACCATGGGGTTGACAAATGTTTTTTTTAAGTGCATAATATAAATATAAACATAAAGTGTTAAACAAACACTTTAAAAACAAAAACAAGAGGTCGAAAAGAAAAAAAATGTTAATGATAACACCAATAAAAAATGTAAATAATACACTAAATAATAAAAACAACATTAGCTTTGGCGTAAGAAGCAACGAACTTCTAGGCGCACCTAATGTAAAAGACAGTATGGTAGGCGGAGGACTTGGCGGTTTATTAACCGGTTTTGTTGGAACTGTCAAAAATTCACCCCTATTCAATTTCAATCAGACTGTGGATAACAGATCTAAATCGATTGAAGAAGGCTTAGAAGAAAATCTATTAAACATTATGATTTAGTAGACAATAAGCATTATCAACACCTAACAACACAATCCCGAAGCAATACAACAAAACAACCCTGCAACTAGCAGGGTTTTTATTTTATAAAATTACTCAAGTAATTTAGGTAATATATTTTTAATTAAAAATTGCTTATAATATATTTGTTCGCTAAACCTTTGGCCTTTCATTGTTATGAAAGGAAAAAACATGTCAAAAAATGGCAGTACAATCAAATATGACCCTTCTTCTTCAATAATGATAAATGGTTTTGATAAAGCAGGTGTCGACATTAAAGCCGGTGGCACAACTGGTTATTACAATATGAATGACAGTGAAAAACAGGCATATGACTATGCTCAAAACAGTTTTGCACTGAACCTCCCTGATATTAATGTGTTTGATGAAAATACGCAAAATCAATTGAACTCGCAAGTCGATGCCTATATTAACGCGGGCGTTGAAGATATTAATGAAATCTATGATCCTATGTTGCAATCATTACAAGAAGATGTGGCATCGCGCTTTGGTAATCTAGATAATTCAGTGTTTTTAGATGGCTTATCTTCTGTTGAAGATAAAAGATCTGATGCGGTATCTGATTTGAGTCAAAGTGCTCAAATTTATAAACAAGACATTGTAAATAATGAGCTTGATAATAGATATCAATATTTAGATTATTTAAATAATTATACTCAACAGGTTGTAAATAATATGCTTAATTCATTGAATTTTGGCTTGAGTGCTTCTAATAGTAGCACTAATCATTATAATAGCCTTAATAAAAATGTTGATAATGGTTTTGGAATGGATGATATTTTAAATATCACTAAAACTGCCGCTAATATAGTGCTGTAGTTTATGTCGAGGGCGCATTTTTTGCGCTCTCTACTTTTTTTATTTCTTATTTTTTTTTATACAATTTTGTTGTATTATATTTAAAGAACAAAAGCAAAAGTGGAGAAAAAAATGGGATACAAAATTTTATACAAAAAAGAACTAGTGCCAAACCAGTTTGAAATCAGAATTGAAGCGCCTTTTATTACAAAAAATGCAAAAGCTGGTCAGTTCATTATTTTAAGAGTATGTGAAAATTCAGAACGTGTTCCACTAACTATCGCTGATTATGACAGAGAGAAAAACGAGCTAACAATTGTTTATATGGCAGTTGGGTATTCAACTAAAAAGCTTGCTAAACTTGAAGTTGGCGATGAAATCCACGATATCGTTGGCCCTTTGGGTGTTCCAACTCATATTGAAAAATATGGCACAGTTGTTTGCCTAGCAGGTGGATACGGTGCTGCTCCTTGCTATTTAATAGCAAAAGCTTTTAAAGATGCTGGTAATAAAGTGTATATGGTTATGGGCGCTAGAAATAAAGATTTAATCTTCTGGGAAGATAAAATGAAAGAAGCTTGTAGCGAATTATTTATCACCACAGATGACGGGTCATTGGGTGAAAAAGGCTTTGTAACACAAGTATTATCAAGAATTATGGAACAAGAAAAGGTTGATTATTCAATTGCCGTTGGTCCTATGCCTATGATGAAGGCTGTTGCAAATTTAACACGTGACACTGGAATTAAAACTGAAGTTTCTATGAACCCTATTATGGTTGATGGAACAGGCATGTGTGGAGCGTGTCGTGTTACTGTTGGAAACGAAGTAAAATTTGCCTGCGTTGATGGTCCAGATTTTGACGCTCATTTGGTTGATTTTGATGAAGTAATCAACAGAACAAGAATCTATAAAGACCATGAAACACGTTGTGATGAAACTAGTTGCAACTTAATCAAGCAAGCGTTATAAGATATAAAAGGAGCATAAAATGCCACCAATTCCTACTTGTCCACTAATGTCAGCGGGACATACTACTCCTATAATTTGTCTTCAAGACAGATGTGCTTGGTATATGGCCAATACTAAAACTTGTGCTATGTATGTTATGGCGCACAAGTCTATGTTAGAAATTAAAGAAATACAAAAAAATAAATAAAGGTAAAAATTATGTCTAAAGGTATGACTATTACTGAGAAAATATTTGCTCATCATTCTGGAAAAGATTTTGTGCAAGCAGGCGAATTAATTAATGCTAAAGTTGATATTACTCTTGCAAACGACATTACAGGTCCTATTGCAATAGCGGAATTCAACAAAATTGGCGTTAAAAATGTTTTTGATAAATCAAGAGTAGTCTTTGTGCCAGATCATTTTTTACCAGCTAAAGATATTAACTCTGCAATTCAAGCAAAAACTATAAGAGATTTTTCTCGAGCGCAAAATTTAGACAATCATTTTGAAGTGGGCACAATGGGAATTGAGCACACACTTTTACCTGATAAGGGCATTGTGACAGCTGGAGATTTAATCATCGGCGCTGACTCTCACACTTGCACATATGGTGCATTAGGCGCATTTTCTACTGGTGTTGGTTCAACAGATTTAGGTTGTGCTATGGCATCAGGGGAAACTTGGTTTAAGGTGCCTTCAACTATTAAAGTAGAATTTTATGGAAAATTAAACAAGTGGGTGAGCGCTAAAGACTTGGTATTGCATCTTATAGGGGATATTGGTGTAGATGGCGCTTTGTATCAAACTCTTGAAATAGGCGGTGAAGTAATTGAAAATATGTCTATGGATGGGCGTTTCACTATTTGTAATATGGCAATTGAAGCGGGCGCTAAAAATGGCATTATAAAAGCGGATGAAAAAACAAAAGAATATCTTAAAAACCGTTCAATTCGCGAACCAATCTTTTTTGAATCTGATCCTGATGCTCAATATGAGCGCGTTATAAGATATGATGTATCTAAAATTGAACCAACGGTAGCAAAGCCTCATTTGCCAGAAAACACTGTTGGAATATCTCAAATTGGTGATATAAAAATTGATCAAGCCGTTATCGGATCTTGTACAAATGGTAGATTATCTGACCTTGAAGCAGCGGCTTCAGTGTTAAGAGGGAAAAAAGTACATCCTGATGTTAGGCTTATTGTTTTCCCTGGAACTCAAGAAATTTATCTTGAGGCTATTGAAAAAGGAATTATTCAGGTTATAATAAAAGCAGGTGGAGCTATTTCAACTCCAAGCTGTGGTCCTTGTCTGGGTGGTCATTTAGGCGTTTTAGCGCCAAATGAGAGGGCAATATCTACAACAAATCGCAATTTCGTTGGTAGAATGGGACATGTGCAAAGTGAAGTTTATTTAGCATCTCCTGTTGTAGCAGCAGCGAGCGCAATAAAAGGGAAAATTTGTTCGCCAGAGGAAATTTAAAATATGAAAAAAAATATTTTAGCTCTGCAACTTCCGTCAGTTGTAGGGAAAAAACAAGAGAACTTTAGGAATCTTGAAGTATATCTTGATGGTATTTTATTAAACAAGAAAATCCAGCCAGATTTTCTATTTTTGCCTGAAGTTTTTTCTACAGGTTGGGATCCGCATAATTTTGATAAGTATGCTGATCTCGGTGAAACTGTAGATTTTCTATCTAACCTTGCTAAAAAACATAATTTTAACATTTTTGGTGGCTCTTATATTAGGCAAGTTGGAGATGAGCTTAAAAATTCTTGTCCTGTATTTTTGCGAAATGGCGAATTAGTTGCTCATTATGATAAAATCCATCTATTTGAGCCTGATGGTGAGGGTTTACATATTAAACGTGGTAATGACCCTGTATTATTAGAGATTGAAGGGTTCAAAATCGCCGTTTCAATTTGTTATGACATAAGATTTCCTGAATTATTCAGAAGTTTTGTGGCACATAAAAATAGGCCAGATTTAATTGTGAATATGGCAGCTTGGCCTCGTACAAGAGCAAAGCAGTTCTTGCAAATGGGTGCTACAAGGGCGATAGAAAATCAAACATACTTCTTAGCACTTTCTTCTTGTGGAAAAATAAAAGATGAAAGATACACATCTGGATTTTCTTGCTTATTTAATCCTATGGGTGAAACGGTTTCAGAATTGGCTGAAAATAGAGATTATATTTATTACACAATCGATACTGATTTTACTGAAATTACAAGAGCAACATATCCTAACCTTGATGCTCGTCTTGTAAATAATTTTGGTTTCAATATTAAAGAGATTGTAGTAAAATCTTAAATATGAAATTAAACATATTTAAAAAACTTTTCTCAACAATTGCAATAATCTTATTTTCCTTCTCGCAGTGCGCTTTCGCGCTTGGTGCTAAGGGTGATATCAATACAACTATTGATAATATGTCTTTTAGCGAGCAATCAATTGTTGGGATTAATGTAAAAGATTTAAAAAGATCAAAATCAAAATATAAAAAAAATCATAAAAAAATGTTTAACATAGCTTCATCGCTAAAGCTTTTAACAGCGGCTGCCGCCTTAGACACTCTTGGGAAAGATTATCAGTTTGAGACTGCATTTTATGTGAATAATAACAATTTATATTTAAAGCTTGGCGCCGATCCGTTTTTAACAAAAGAAGATTTAGAAGCATTATTTGAAGAGCTTACAAAAAAAGTGAACTTCAAAAATATTAAAAAAGTTTATATTGATGATTCAATCATTGCTCAAGAATTTTACCCTGATGGTTGGGCAATAGATGACTTTTGGCCCGTAATAGCGCCTATTTCACCATACATTATCGATAATAACATTGTAGAAATTTAGGTAATTTTATCCTCTGATAAAAAAACTATGAACGTCATTCAAGATTCAAAATATTCTCTTGCTGTAATAAATGAGCTTGTGATTTCTAAGAAAAACAAAGTTGAAGTTGAAAAAGACAATGAAAATTCTAAAAATGCGATTCTACTCAAGGGTGAAATCAATTCTGATGATAGCTTTTTTGTCCCAGTTGATAGTCCAAAAGCCTTTTTTATGGCGCATTTAGAAGATGTGTTTGGTAAGTATAAAATTAAATATAATGACAAATTTTATTTCTCATCTATGCCAAAAAGAGCAAAAAAACTAGCAAGCGTTTCTCATAATCTTGAAGAAATTATGAGCTATTCTTTAAAAAATTCTGATAATTATTCAGCAGAAATATTATTTAGAGTGGCAGGGCATAATTATGCTCAAGATAAAAATATCGAATCAACGAACAATTCATCGCTTGGCACAATTGAAAATGCAAAATTAATGTTTGCTGATTTTTATAATAACGCTAAAGTTGATATGCAAGAAATATCAATCGTTGATGCTTCTGGCGTTTCAAGGTATAACGCAGCGAGCCCAAATTTTGTTACTAGTGCAATAATATACGCTGATAAAAAAACAGACATCAGAAACTATCTTCCAACAGCTGATGAGGGCACATTGTCAAAGCGTTTAAGATATTTAAAAGGTAATTTAAAGGCAAAAACGGGCACGGCAAAAGGCGTTTCAACGTTGTCTGGTATTATTTATAACAAAAAAGAAAAACCATATGCTTTTTGTATTATGATTCAAGATTATAATAAAAATTCAAGTGAGCTAAAAGCCTTTGAAGACGATATTATAGACTGTATTTTTAATCTTTAATTTCTAAAGTTTTTAAAGTTATAATTTTATGAATTTCATTCAATTCTTTTATAACTAAATTAAACTCTTTTATTTTAAGGTCATCATTGTTGAAAAATCCTTTTGATTTAACCACATTTGAATCAAAAACTTTTTTGAAATAAAGAATTTTTTCATAAAGAGTCATATCAATATATTTTTTGTGCTCGCAAAGATATACAAACATCTCGCAAGATGTTAAATAAGCGCCCTTGAGCTTTTTGTGCTCTAGCTCATCTTTTAATTTAACTATATAATTTTGCAATTGTGAGTAGTTTTTATAAAGCCTTTGTCTTTTTTGCGGCAAAACTTCTTTAAAATATTTGTGCGTTGAACTGTAGCCTGACTTTTCAAGCTGTTCTTTTTTCTTATCGGATATCATAAAATCTATAACAGATATGTTATCTGTGTTGATAGTTATATAATCAAACTTGTCTTTTTCTCCGTATAAATCAATAATAAAATCTGTTGCAAACGCTGAAATGGTATTATACACGGCGTTTATATAATCAAGAGGAGAATTTATCTTTCTTGTCGCATTTGAATCCTCAAGTCTAAATTCTAAAATTCTTTGTTTTTTGTTGCTTAAAGTGTCTGATAATCTCCAAAGCGGCCAACTTTTCATTAAATCGCCATCTACAATTAAATTATTTTCAACTTCAAGTGGTGTAAACAAGCCTGGCATTGAAACTGACGCCCTTACAGCAAGTGCTATTTCAGCATCTGGAGTTTTAGCGTTTGAATACTCGTGATACTCGTTGTTTGTAATATCAACAGAATAAATAATAAGCTCTTCATCAATATCGCAGAATTTTACAGGGGGCATTTCGCCTTTTTTATACTCGTCTTTATAGAATTTCGATTCAATTTTATCTCTCATCCATTCTAAGAAAACTTCCCCTTTTGATAGTGCGATTTGATTTACAAAACCTAGGTTTATGTCTTTAAAAAATTCAATATTAATCCCATAAAAAAATTCTTTTATGTCTTCAAAAGAATAATTTAGTGCGCAAAGGGTTGCAAATATTGAACCTATGCTTGAACCAGCGTAACCAGAGAATTTTATGTTTAACTCTCTAAGCGCGCTGTATGCTCCAACATAGCTTATGCCACGAACGCCACCGCCACCAAAGATTACAAAATATTCAAGCTGCTTGTTGTCCATATTTTTACTCTAAGAAATCCGGTCTTTCAATCACTTGTTCGATTTCAAGGTCATGAAGTCTTGTAGCTTCATTTTCATAAGTCTTTTGAACGGATTCTGCGCTTTCTTGCATTTTCTTCTCTTCTTCACTTAGTTGTTGAATTGCCTGCATACTTGTTGGATTAATCCCTGTAGATGCGCCAGCGCCTAAACTGCCAAGGGTTTCCTCATGTTTTGAAGATGTATTTTTTAGTGAATTTTTAAGTACAATAATTTCAACCCTACGGTTTTTTTGTTTGCCAGATACCGTGTCAGATTTTGCTATAGGTACAGTATCAGCGTATCCCGCTGCGATAAAGATTTTTGGGTTGAATTGATATTGATCAATTAAATGTCTTACAACGCTACTTGCTCTAGCAGCCGATAATTCCCAGTTTGATGGATATACAGGACTACTAAGTGGATCAGAATCCGTGTGTCCTTCGACTCTAATTAAGTGAATAGCAAAATATTTTTTAATTAGTTTCGCTACTTCATCTAGTGGCACAAAAGAGTCTTTTGAAATCCTAGCCGAGCCAGATTCAAAGGTTAGAGCGTCATTTTCAAGCTTTACAACAAGTCCTCTATCATCAATTTCTGCGTTTAAGCCATCAATATTCATATTATCAATAGATTTTTTAATGCTCTCATAAGAATTTTCTTCATACTTTGGACTTAAATATTCAAGCATAACAGGGTTACTTGCTCCGCTGTATCCTTCAAGCATTGATGCTCCGCCGTCTAAAATTGCATCAGAACCATCAAAAATGTTTGAATTAAAAGCTCGCTTCATAGCCTCATTTAACTTGTCAAAAGCTGCCGCATCGGTTTGTGATAAAGCATAAAGCGCAACAAATGTTGCAAACATCAGAGTCATAAAATCGGCGTAGGATACAAGCCAACGCTCTAAGTTAACGTGTTCTGGATGTTTTTTCTTTCTGCCCATTAACCGCCCTCTTTAGCAGGTTTCTTTGTATCTAACAGGCAAGTGTATAATTTTCTTTCAATTAAAGCAGGTGATTCGCCAGCTTGAATTGATAATATGCCTGAAATAATAATTTCTTTACCGATTAATATTCTTTGGAATTTTTGTTTAATACGAGTTGAAAATGGGATTACAAATAAGTTTGCAATGATAAGTGCGTAAATTGTTGCAACGAAGGCAACGGCAATACCTGCACCAATTTTAGATGGGTTATCTAAGTTCTGCATAACCTGAATAAGACCTAATACCGCACCGATGATACCGATAGTAGGAGCATACGCACCAGCTCCTTCCCAAACTTTTGCACCGTTTGTCACTTTTTCCTCTAGTCTTGCCAGTTGGTTCTCTAGCATTTCTCTAACTAAAGATGGGTCAGCGCCGTCGGCTACTGCTTCAAGACCAAGAGTTAACATAGGATCAGACGCGCCTTTTGCTTCTTTTTCAAGAACAATTACACCTTCTTTTCTTGCTTTTTGGCTATAGCCAACAATTTCTTGAATTAATTTATCCATATTTGGAATTTCGTTAAAATAAACAATTTTTAAACCCGAAATAGATTGTTGCATATCAGTTACAGTGAAACTCATAACAATGGCACCTAATGTACCACCTGCTACGATAAATACAGCTGGTATAGATATCAATTGCTCTATAGTACCGCCTTCAAGTATCATCCCGTATAAGATTAATGCACATCCTAGAAAGGTACCTATAATCGCTGCTATATCCATTTTAATCTCCGCATACTATTTCTGTAGATAATTTTACCACTTATAATAATTTTTATCAAAGATTTTACAAAAATAAATTTTATACCTATAATTAAAAAGTAATCACAATAAAGGGAAAAACAAAATGGGTCTAACTTTAGCACAAAAAATCATCGCAAAACATACTGATAACATACCTAATCCAAATGATTTAGTTATAGCACGAGTTGATGTAGTAGCGACTCAAGATGGAACTGGTCCGCTTGCGATATCTGAGTTTAAAAAGTTAGGCAAAAAAGAGTTGGCAAACCCTGATAGAACTATTTTATTCATCGACCACTCTGCGCCAAGCCCAAGAAAAGAACTTTCAAATTCGCATATGCTTATTCGTGAATTTGCAAAAGAATATAAAGCTGTGTTATGCGACATAGGTGAAGGTGTTTGCCACCAAAGGCTGATTGAAAATTTTGTTAATCCAAATGAAATTTTAGTGGGTGCTGACTCTCACACTTGCACATCTGGTGCTTTGGGCGCCTTTGCAACAGGCATGGGTTCAACAGACATCGCGGTTGCTATGGGTTTGGGTAAAACTTGGCTTAAAGTTCCACAGTCTTTTAAAATTGTTGTAAATGGTGATTTTAAACCTAATGTTTGTTCTAAAGATTTAATGTTGCATTTAATTGGCATGATAGGTGCTGATGGCGCTACATATAAGGCATTAGAGTTCTGTGGATCAACAATAGAGAATATGTCTATGTCTGAGCGTTTCACGCTGGCGAATATGGCCGTTGAAGCTGGTGCCAAGGCGGGATTATTTGAAACAGATGAAAAAACAAAAGAATATTTAAAAGAACACGATAGAGAAGATAAATTCTCTGAATTAAAAATGGATGAAGACGCTCAATATGAAAGAGTTATAGAAATTGACGCGACTCAAATTGAGGCGACTGTTTCTTGCCCTCATACTGTTGATAATGTGAAATTGGCAAAAGAATTGTCTGACATTAAAGTGAACCAAGTGTTTGTGGGCACTTGTACAAATGGTAGAATTG
>CAYJMX010000014.1:0-15449 GCA_964371485.1 uncultured Gammaproteobacteria bacterium
GTAAATTAATTAAGCAGAGTTATTTAGAGCCTCATTTTAATCATCAAGATTTTAGCAGGTGGGAAAAAAAATATAAAAACGAAGTGAAAGATTTAGATGATTATTATGTAGCTATAAACACTGTGCTTGCTAGTTTTGACGACCCTTATTCTAGGCTTTTAACAAAAGATGAATTCAGCAATCAAAATGATGTATTAGATTCAAAAATGTATGGGATAGGAATCACTATAATATATAAAGATAATCAAATTGAAATTGTTAATGTCATAAAAAATTCGCCTGCTTGCCTTGCTGGTATTAGGAAAAACGATGTTTTATTAAGTGTAAATTCAAATGCTTTTGAAAATATAAAAGATGTGTCAGAGGTGGCAAAGTTTATAAGGCAAATAAAAGATGACAAATTAAGCGTGGTGATTTTAAGAGATGATAAAAAAATTGAAAAAATAATTGAGAGAAAAGAAATAAAAATTGACACGGTAGAATATGAAATAGTCAATAAAAACACAGGATACATCAAGGTTTTAAGTTTCACTTCTGATGATACTCCACTAGATTTTGTAAATGCGCTAAGTGATTTAGGCGATATTGATTCTTTAATTTTAGATTTAAGAGGTAACACAGGCGGGCTTTTGCATAATGCGTTATTTTTATCAAATATTTTTATTGAAGATGGCGATATTGTAAGCATTGTAGGGCGAGATGGCAAAGAAAACGCGTATAGCGTTAAAGACAATTACTTTTACTATGATAAGCCCCTTGTGGTTCTAGTTGACGCGCTTAGCGCTTCAGCTAGTGAAATATTGTGTGCTGCTTTAAAAGATAATGATAGAGCCACAATTGTTGGCACACAAACATATGGAAAGGGCCTTGTTCAAAGGATATATTCTCTGCCGAATTCAATGGGAATAAACCTTACTGTTGCAAAATACCTCACTCCAAATGGTGAAGATATTCACAAATGCGGGATTACCCCCCATCATAAAATTGAAATTAGTGAGAGTGATTTTAAGAAAAATCACGATACCCAACTAGAATTTGCGAAAAATTTATTTGCAAAAAAGGGTGTGGCGCTAAGCTCTTGAAAAGACTTCAAGCTCAAGTGGATTGTCAGTTTTAATTGGGCTGTAATATGCGCAAGAACCCACCATAGCAGCGTTATCAGTACAATATTTCATAGGCGGAATATAGATATTATACCCTTGCTCTTTTAAAAGTTGAACCTTAGAGCGAAGCGCGCTGTTCGCCGCCACTCCACCAGCTAGGGCTATTGTTTTGTATCCATATTTATCTGCCATATTAAGCATTTTTTTAATTAAAGTGTCTGATACTTTATCTTGAAAGCTAGCTGAAATATCTTTTACAGGTAGTTCTTGACCTTTAAAAGATTGAATAAGCCTTAAGGCCGCAGTTTTAAGGCCTGAAAAACTAAACTCGTCCTCGCCCACTTTAGCTTCTGGCAATTTATACGCCTTTTTATCACCTTCTTGAGCTAATTTATCAAGCATAATCCCCCCTGGATATGGAAGATTCATAAGCCTTGCAACTTTGTCATACACCTCGCCAATGGCATCATCAATAGTTGAAGCTATGATTTCTTGTTTATCATAATCATCAACTTTTAAAATTTGCGTATGACCACCTGAAACTAAAAGACAAATAAAAGGTGGTTTTAAATCAGTGTCGATAAAATTAGCGCAAACATGTGCCTTTAGGTGGTTTACACCTAAAAAAGGTTTGTTATAAATTAAAGATAATGTTTTAGCAGCATTCATCCCAACAAGCAATGACCCCACAAGCCCAGGGCCAACGGTGGATGAGAAGGCATCAATTTCTTCTGGTTTTATATTTGCCTGTTCAAATGTTTCTTTAACTACATATTCTATTGAATCAAGATGCTCTCTTGCTGCCACTTCTGGCACAACGCCGCCGAATTTTTCGTGTGTTTTAATTTGAGAAAAAACAACGTTTGATAAGACCTCACGCCCATCTTTTACAATAGCGCCTGCGGTCTCATCGCAACTTGTTTCAATAGAAAAAATTAACATCTATTTAACCATATCATATCTAATGCCAGCATTTTTCATACGCTCTAGCACAACTTTCAATGTTTCAACAGGTTTTGTAAGAGCAATTCTAAAGTACCCTTCACCATATTGTCCATAGCCATTTCCTGCTGGAACAACAACGTGCGCTTTTTCAATCATTACTTCAGCGAATTCTTCAGATGTGAAACCTTTTGGAATTGGAAGCCACAAGTAGAAAGTTGCAACAGATGGTTTAACATTCCAGCCTAATTCCTTTAAACCCGCTTCCATAAGCTCTTTTCTTTCTTTATACATAGCGTTTAGCGCTTCAATTTGCTCTTTTGGAGCTTTGTACGCTTCAATTGCAGCCTCTTGAATTGCTTTAAAACAGCCAGAATCAATATTATTCTTAATTGTGCCTAATGCTTTAATAGCGTCAGCGTTTCCAGCAATAAAGCCCACTCTCCAACCTGTCATATTGTACGATTTAGAATGAGAGAAAAATTCAATTGCAACATCTTTTGCACCTTTTGCTTCAAGCACAGACGGCGCTTTGTAGCCATCATAAGTCATTTCACAATATGCTTGATCAGAGCACAATAAAATATCATATTTTTTGCAGTAATCAACTGCCTTTTGATAAAATTCAAGGTCACAAACCGCACCAGTTGGGTTGTTTGGATAGTTAATGAACATTAATTTTGCTTTTCTTGCAACATCTTCTGGAATTTTATCGAAATCTGGCAAGAAACCATTTTCTTCTTTAAGTGGCATAGAATATGGCTCGCCACCTGCTAGAATTGTTGCGTTTTGATAAACTGGATAACCAGGGTCAGGACAAAGAGTGATGTCACCAGCGTCAACATAAGCAAAGAAAACGTGTGCGATTGCTTCTTTTGAACCAATGTTTGCTAGCACTTCAGTGTCAGCATTTAAATCTACTTGAAATCTTTCTTTCATCCAACTAGCACTCGCTTCTCTAAAGTCTTTTGTGCCGTTGTATGGTGGATAGTCGTGATTAGCTGGATTATCAATAGCCTTGTGCATAGCATCAACTACTGATTGAATTGTAGGAGTATCAGGATCACCAACACCTAGTGAGATAATATCAATTCCTTTTGCTCTTGCTTCTGCGATTTTCGCGTCAATTCGAGCGAATAAATATGGTGGTATTTTATCTAATCTAGATGAAGTTTTCATTTGTACATTTCTCCTTTTTTTGCTATAATTCTACCATGAAAACAAATATTTTAAGATTATTATTTACATTTTTAACTCTTGCAATTGTGCCAATGAGCGTGTTTGCAAACATTGCAAACAATGATGATCCTACTGATTTATACAATCTTGGTATTGATTATTACTCTCAAAATCAAGTGCAAAAATCTATGGAATGCTTTAAAAAAGCGGTGAAACTTGACCCAGATTTTTATGAAGCATATTACAATCTAGCGCAAATTCAAGCGTCATATGGCTATGTTGATAACGCTATAAATAATTACAAAAAAGTTGTTGATTTAAGACCAAATGATTATGATAGCATTTATGAATTAGCAAAATTGTTGTATGACAAAAAACTTTATAATGAATCAAGTGTTTTCTTAAAAAGAATTCCAAATAATTCAAGCATATATTCTAGCGCTGTTGTGCTACAAAGAAAAATTGACGCGGCTCAACCAGTAGCATATGAAACTGAAACAAAAGATGAAGCGCAAACACCAAAAACGCTTGAATTATACCCAGGACAAAAAGTTGCAGACATCCCTGTTGTAACAGAGTATAAAAATACGATGACATCTGTTTCAAAGGTAAATTCTCCTTCAGGAATTTGTACTGATAGTGATGGAAACATTTATGTTGCAAGTTTTTCAGAAAATAAAATATACAAAATTGCTACAAATTACAAAAAAACAATTTATGTCCAATCTGACCTAATTAAAGGTCCAATTGGCATTGCAATGGATGAAAATAATAATTTATATATTGCAAATTATATGAATAATAATATTTTAAAAATATCTAAATCGCTTAGTGTAAATGAGATTGCAAAAGTTAACAAGCCATATTGTGTTGATGTAGACAACAAACAAGGTGTTCTTGTTATTACTGAGCAAGATACAAACAACATTTTTAAAATTAAACTTTAATCTGAAATAAATTTTTTCAATTCTTTTAAAGTTTTTTGCAAGTTCTTATCTGTTGCAAGGGAGTCTTTAATTTTATCCACGCTATACATTACAGTTGTGTGATTTTTATCAAAGATTTTACCGATTTCATTTAAGCTTTTATCTGTAAGTTCTTTTGTAAGATACATTGCAAATCTTCTGGCATTTGTGATTTCTTTTGCTCTTGAAGTGGATTTAATGTCCTCTTTTTTAATTCCAAAATACTTGGCACATTTTTCAATGATTAAATCTGAATTAATTTCAATTTTTTTCTCATCTAGACCCAAAATTTTACTCGCTGTTTCAATGTCTAGTTGAATATTTTCTATTGAACCATAGGCGCTAATTTTATTATACGCACCTTCTAATTCTCTAATATTTTTATCAAAATTTTGTGCTAAAAATTCTGCCAGCTCATCTGATATAGGATAATCAGATCGAATGGCAAAGTTTTTTATAATTTCAATTCTATTTTCTAAATCTGGTACTTCAATTTCAACGCTAAGTCCCCACTCATATCTGCTTTTTAGCCTATCATGGGTCGCTGATAGATTTGAAGGTTTTCTATCAGATGCGAAAACTATTTGTTTGTGTGAATAAAAAAGCGCGTCAAAAATATTGAAGATTTCTTCTTCTGTTCTTTTTTTGCCTTGAGCAAATTGAATATCATCCAATAATAAAACATCAATGTTTCTGAATTTATCTCTAAATTTTTGCATTTTAGAGTTTCTCTCAAGTGGAGAAATTGAAGATTCTGTTAAAAGATTTGTGATTTCTTCAGCCTTAGCGTACTTTACTTTAAGGGTTGGGAAATTTTTTAAAATATCGTGCCCAATAGCTTGCATTAAATGAGTCTTACCAAGTCCAACATCCCCGTAAATGTACAATGGGTTATATTTTTGACCAGGGTTTTTTGCGACAATTTTTGCAGATTCAAAGGCAAATTTTGTGTTTTTTCCAGATACAAAGTTGTTAAAAGTATATTTTAAATTTAGCCCGCAAAATGAATGCATTTGCTTCATATTATCAAATTGTTCTTGCTGGGGGATAAATTCCTTTGGTTGTTTTTGAACTTTTTTCTTAGGTTTTATTTGTTCATCAAAAACTATTCTTACACTTCTTTTTAATTGAGTGTATTTTTCAAGCGCTTCTTCAACTTCGGGTAAATATTTTTGATTTAAAAACTGTACCCCAAAACTTTGGTTGCTTTTTAAAAGAAAAATATTGTTCTCTGGCATTTCATTTAAAGGTAGGGCGCATTCAAGGTTTGAAAGCCACACATGAGCTGTTTGAGGAATATTTAGCTTAATTTCCTCAATAATTTTCTGCCACGTCTCAAGCTCGTTTGGTTTCAAAATTTTTCCTTTAAATAGTCATTTCATTCCACTTGTTTTAAAAATTTTACTATAAACATCTTGTGTAGTAAAATTAAAAATAACTAATTTTAAAATTATTAGCCGAATGTATATTGAAATTAGCTTAAAACCATAGTAAAAATCTTAAAAAAGGATATAAAATGAAAAAAATTATAATAACCCTGTTGTTGATGTTACTTTTTAACCCAGTGTTTGCAAGGGATTATTCAACTTTTAAATTGGATAATGGTCAAAATGTAATTATAAAAAAAGTTTCTAATAACCCAACAGTTACAATAGACACTTGGATTAAGACAGGTTCTATTAACGAGAATGATAAAAACACAGGCGTGGCACATTTTTTAGAGCATTTGTTTTTTAAAGGAACTCAAAAAAACCCATCCGGAGTAATGGATAGATTATTAGAGAGTAAAGGTGCTATAACTAACGCTGGCACAAGTAAAGACTACACTCACTACTATATTACAATTCCATCAAAAGATTTTGAACTGGCACTTTCATTGCACGCCGATATGCTTTTAAATCCTTTAATTCCAAGAAATGAACTTGAAAAGGAAAGACTTGTTGTTATAGAAGAAATTTCTAAAAATAATGATTCCCCTCAAAGGGTCGCTTTTAATAATATGTTTTCTACCATATATGGGAAAAATATACCCGCTCACCCTTACCATAGGCCAGTAATCGGCACAAAAGAAGTAATTCAATCAATATCAAGAGAAGAAATTTTAGATTTTTATAATAAATATTACACTCCAAATAATATGACAACAGTGATAGTAGGTGATGTTGATGTTGACACCGCTCATAATCTTGTTAAAAAATATTTTAATCAAAAAGAACCTGCTTTTAAGATTAAACCAGTGTACCCACCTATAAGACCTATTCACAAGGTTACATCAGTGCAAAAAGAGATGGATGTTAATCAAGTGTATTTGGCTATGGCATTTAGCGCACTTGAACTTAAAGACAACAAGGATATGTACGCTCTTGATCTTTTAGGGACAATTTTAGGCACAGGAAAAAGTTCTATTTTAAATCAAAGCTTAAAAGAGCAAAAGCGTCTTGTATATTCAATTTCAGCTTATAACTATCCTTTTTATAATGATGGATTATTTGTTGTAAACACGGCATTTGATTATAAAAATTACGACAGTGTTATAGAAGAAATTTTTTATCAGTTTGATAAAGTTAAACTTGGTAAAATAACAGATGAGCAAGTTCAAAAGGCAAAAAATATCATTGAAACAAACACATATTATGAAAGAGAATCTATTTCAAATATTTCAAATGAAATGGGTTACATTCAGACGCTTATGGGTTCAACGGCGAGTTATGATAATTATTTATCAAACATAAAAAAAGTAACGAAAAATGATGTTATAAGAGTAGCTAAAAAATACCTATCAAAAGATAAATATGTAGTTTCAAGCGTTGTTCCAAAAAAAGAACAAGTAGCACAAGAAGATAAGCAAAAGCAAGTTGAACAAAAACAATACAGCGCAAAATTAATAGAGGAAAATTTAACTACAAAAAAATTCTTACTAGAAAATAACGCTCATTTATTAATAAGCAAAAATGATGTGAATTCTATTGTCGCAATAGACATTAACTTTAAAGGTTCAAAACTTCTTGAAAAAACGCCATCAACAGCGGCTTTGACTGCTTCAGTGGCAAAACTTGGAACAAAGAAGTTTTCAAATGAGGAGTTTGCAAACTTTTTAGATGAAAGAGGCATAAAGCTTAATGTTTCAATAGACAACGACGTTTTTATGATTCAAATCAAAACGACAACAAATGAAATCGATAACGCCCTACTTGTGTTAGATGAAATAATAAACAAATCTGTTTTTTCTTCTTCTGAAACAGAAAAGGCGAAGGATTTAATGCTTGCCGATTTAAAAAGAATTGAAGATTCGGCTTTATCAATAGGGCTTGATGAGTTTAAAAAACAGGCATTTAAATCTACATTATATGGTCAAAACGCTGAATTCTTAGCAAGCCATGTGCCATCAATCACTCCAGAGGATTTAAAAGAATATTACGCAGAAATTATTACTCCAAAAAACATGGTTGTAAGCGTTGTGGGTAATGTTGATGAGAGAAAAATGGTTAATAAAATGAGTGAAATTTTTAAGGCCAATAACAGCCCTAAAATTTCATTTAAATCCCAAACTTTTAACAAATTTTCACCTAAGTCTAATATAAATAAAGTGGTGATAAAGCCTGATACACAAAGCGCTTGGGTGCTTGTGGGGTATAAAACTTGTGATTTATATAACAAAAAGGACATTGCGACTCTAAAAGTGATAAACGCTATATTAGGTGAGGGTATGAGCTCAAGACTATTTACAAATCTGCGCGATGACAAGGGGCTAGCGTACACTGTTGGTTCAACAACAATACAAGACATTCTAGATGGCGTATTTGTGGGCTATATCGCAACAAACAACGAGAGTGTTGAAGTCGCTAAACAAGGGCTTATATCTGAAATGCAAAAACTAAGAACAGAATTTGTGAGCCAAAAGGAGCTATCTGAAGCCAAAGAAAAGATATTGGGCAATTT
This sequence comes from uncultured Gammaproteobacteria bacterium, assembly GCA_964371485.1. Lineage (GTDB taxonomy): Bacteria > Cyanobacteriota > Vampirovibrionia > Gastranaerophilales > Gastranaerophilaceae > CAYJMX01. The sequence goes on from CAYJMX010000014.1 coordinate 8,129, forward strand.
AGTTCTTGCGTTAGAAACAAATATGGATCTTGCGACACTGAACTCTACAATTGCAGTTTCAGAGCGCGATATTAACCATTTTGAAGATTATAAAAAATTAATTCAAAAAATTAGCGCAAATGATATCTTAGAAGTTGCTAATAAATATTTTTCAAAACCATTCATTAGTGTGATTGTTAAAGATAACAAGTAGTTATTATCTAAAACTGTGCTAAGATAATAGAATGTATGGATTTGATTTCGAGCTAGATGATTTTCAAAAACAAGCTATCGATTGTATAAACGATGGCAAAAGCGTTGTGGTTTGTGCGCCAACGGGTGCTGGAAAAACTTGTATCGCACAAAGTGCCATACATTTAGCGCTTGAAAATGGACACAGAATTTTCTATACAACTCCTCTTAAAGCTCTTTCAAATCAAAAATTTTATGATTTCTCGCGTGCCTATGGTGAAGAAAATGTGGGACTTTTAACAGGTGATACTACAATAAACCGTGGTGCAAAAATTGTTGTTATGACAACTGAAGTATTTAGAAATATGCTTTATGGAACAACTTTTGGTTCTATAAGTGATAATTTAAAAGATGTAAAATATGTTGTATTAGATGAAGTTCACTATATGAATGATGAACAGCGTGGAACAGTTTGGGAAGAGAGCATTATTTATTGCCCTACAAATATTCAAATTATAGCGCTTAGTGCCACTGTTCAAAACTCTGAACAGCTTACAAGCTGGATTAATACGGTGCATTCTAAAACTGAACACATCTGGACAGATTTTCGCCCTGTGCCACTTAGGTTTTATTATTATGATAGCTCTAAACCTAACACAGTTGTGCCACTTTTAACGCCTGATGGCAAATTAAACAACAAAATTCAACCAGAGAGCAGATATAAATATTTCAATAAAAAAACAGTTCAAAAAAGCCCTGTGGCATCTATTGTCACAGCACTTCAAGAAAAAAATATGCTTCCTGCTATATATTTCACTTTTTCTAGAAAAAAATGTGATGAAAACGCTCAAAAGTGCTCCTCACTTGATTTATTAAGCAAAGAAGAATTTATTGAGGCAAATCATATTATTGATGAATACATTAAAGAAAATCCATATCTATACAATAACCCTCACCTTGATTTAATCAAAAATGGTGTAGCATCGCACCATGCGGGCTTGCTTCCAGGGTGGAAAACGCTTGTTGAAAGATTATTTCAAAAGGGTTTAATTAAAGTAGTTTTTGCAACTGAAACTCTAGCCGCTGGCATTAATATGCCCGCTCGTGCTACTGTTATAAGTTCAATTTCAAAAAGAACAGATGACGGGCACAGAGTGCTCACTGCTAATGAATTTTTACAAATGTCAGGCCGTGCTGGGCGCCGTGGAATGGATGAGATTGGTTATGTTGTTGTGGTGGGTTCACCTTTTCAAACTCCAATAGAGGTGGCAGAACTTGTTTTATCGGGTGCAAACCCACTTGAGAGCAAATTTTCACCAAGATATTCTATGGTATTAAACTTATTGCAAAGATTTTCTTTAGATGAAGCAAAAGAACTCATATTTAAAACATTCGGCTATTTTTCAAGCTCCGATAGGGTTACACCACTTTTAAACCAGCTTGAAGAATATGAAAACTTTATTGATGCGGCAAATTCTTTTACGTGCCAATATGGGCATAATAACGATGATTTTAACGAGTTTTTAAAATTAAAAGCACTATATTTGCAGTATAGAACAACTTTTAAGACATTAAAGCGACAAGCTGGCAAGAAAAATCAAAAAAATGCGCCTGAAGTTATCGAATTTGCAAAAAAATCAAAAGATTTATATAGAAAAATTGAAAAATACTCTTGTAATTTCTGTAAAGCGTATAAAAAACATAAAAAAGAGCTTGAAATCCTTGCTAGATATGAGAAAAAAGCTCGTCAATTAAGAAAAGAAATCGAGTTTCAAAAAGACATTTTCTGGCAGAAATTTTTAGCACACAAAAATATCTTAGAGCGTGTTGGTGATTTAGAGGATAATTATCCAACTGAAAAGGGTCGTGTCACTATGGCACTTAGATCTGAAAATGAGCTGTATTTATCTCAAATTATCCTATCTGGCTTGCTTGATAATCTTGATAAAGCCGAACTAGCGAGCGTTGTGTGCGCATTAGCCTCAGAAGAGATGAGAGGCAAGGACGATAATGTCGTTATACCGCCTTGTACGAATGTTAGAAAAACATTGGGCAAAATTAAAGAAATAAAAAGAAAAATATTCTTGCTTGAAAGAGATGAAAATATTGAAAATCCTATGAACTTGCATTCTCAATTCTCGTCTATGATTGAATATTGGGTAAATAGTGACTTTGAAGGCAATAATTCATTTGAAGCGTTTGAACAAATGATAGCTGATTCGCAGTTCTCAGCTGGTGATTTAGTTCGTGCTTTTAAACGCACCGTTGATATTTTAAGACAAATTATGAGTGTTGAAAATGTGTCTGAGAGTCTTGAAACAACAGCTCGTGCGGCCATTCGCTCAATCAACCGTGAACCTATAAATATAGAATAATATGTTTGATAATTTAAAAAATACAATCGATTTTTACATAAGAGAAAAGACGAAATTTTCGCGCAAAAATTTCGTTGAAAAAAATAAAAAAATGCTTTTAAGGGCAGATAAAGAAAATGAATTTTTCTTAGATTTGTTTAAAAAATATTTTAAACAACAACAAAAAGAGAGCATAAAAGTTTTAGACATTGGTTCAAAAAATTTTTATTACATAAAATCTATGCATAATTTTTTCTCCTCTTTTTCAAATAATTTTCAAATCGATGGGGTGGAAATTGATGCTTATAGACTTTATTTAAATTTTTATTCTCGATTTGAAGCGGCAAAATTTTATATAAAAGAATATGATAATGTTAATTATATCCCTGATGATTTAATGAATATTAATGAAAAATATGATTATATCACTTGGTTTTTGCCATTTTTATATAAAAAAACCCAAAGCTATTGGGGGCTGCCGAATAAATTTTTTAAACCAAAAGAAATGTTAAAGCATGCCTATAGTCTTTTAAACCCTTGTGGCGAGATGCTTGTAATGAATCAAACAAAAGACGAGTATGACAAACAAATTTCATTATATGAAGAACTTGGTTATGATTATTTAGCGCTTAATGAGGTTGAAAATAATTATTTTGAGTGTGATTATCCAAGGTTTTTATCAATTGTTTATAAAAAATAAGGGGCCAATTTTTTGAATTAGCCCCTTAAATATTAATCTATAAATCTTAAAAGTTCATCCACATTTTTTCTTGGTGGAGTAGGCGTTTCACCCTCTGGATAGCCATATGTAATTAATGCTGCTACTGTTTCATTGTCTGGAATGTTTGCAATTTTTGCAAGGCTTCTATCATCAATTACACCAAAAATGCATGTGCCCACGCCCTTTTGATGCGCCGCTAGGCAAAATGTTTGACACGCTATACCCGCATCAAAAACTTCCCAATCATTACCTTTTGTTGTGGCATAGTTTCCTTCTTGTAATGTTCCGGATTTACCTTTAACAAAGCTTAAAATCACCACACCTCTGGCATTTTTGATTGTCCCGATGTTGTATGAAAAACCCAAAAGGCCTTCTTCAGAAATTTTTAAAATAGTAGCTTCATCATCAACTACATTGTATCTTGCGATTTGAAAGTTTGCCCAAGATGGCGCAAAGCGTGCCATATCAACAATTTCTTCCATAACTTTTCTATCTACTTTTTCCTGTTTGTATTTTCGCACACTGCGACGCTCTTTAAGCATATCTACTGCATTCATTAAAATTCTCCTTATAAATCTAAACACACAAATGGGGAGTTATTATTATATTTAAACAAATATTCCACGTTTTTGCAATTAGCTATCACTTTTTTTGTGTGTTTGATATAATTTTTAAAATAAGGATAAAAATGCAAAACACTAAAAAACCAACACTTAATTATATAAATATATACAGAGGGCTTGCAATACTGCTTATTGTAATGGGTCACACCTTGCAAATAGGCGCTGTGGATTCTTTAATAAGAAAAATATCTTTTGAAATATTTTCTAATGGCACAGCTGTTTTTGTCTTCATATCTGGTTTTTTGTTTCAATACCTATCACACAAGTTTGAGTATAAAAACTTTTTAATAAAAAAGTTTGAAAATGTTATTTCTCCTTACTTTTTTGTATCAATTCTAGGGATTACCCTTGCAATTTTGCTCCCATTTTTTTATTCAAATCCCTTTGATGGCTTAAATCCCATCTTGCAAATTGGTGCGATGCTGACTACTGGGCGCGTACAGAATGTCCCACTTTGGTTTATTCCTATGATTGCTATTTTTTTCTTGTTGAGCGCAACTTTTATAAAGCTAAATAAAAAAAATATTTTATATAAAATTTTACCTTTAATGCTTGTATATACAATATTTCTGCCTAGAGGTGATATTGAACCGCAGTGGCTCGAGGGGATGAGCTATTTAAATAAGTATTTAGCATATGTAAAATACGTGCTCAATGGCTTTTTACACTTCTGTTCAATGTATGTTTTAGGTATGTATTTTAGCGATAATCTTGATAAAATTGATAATTTATATAAAAAAAGACACATTTTGTGGTTTTTAATGTTATCAATAAGCGCTCTAGATATAGCATTAAGCTATTTTTATAATTATTGCAATGGAACTGTGTCAAAAATATTATTCACAATTTTACTTTTAATATATTTAAAAAAATATGATGAAAAAATTATAGAAAATGTGAAATTAAACAAAGTGCTAAATTTCCTTGCTAATTATAGCTTTGGCATCTTTTTTATACACTGGTATTTCTATATTCCAATTTATAAAAATTTCAATACGCCATTTGTAGAGGTAAATATTTTAAACATATTTTTAACGCTTATGACTTTCCTTTGGGTACTAGGCGCGAGCATTTTAACCTTATTTATATTAAAAAAGGTGTGCAATAAGTTGAATATAAAAAATACAAGGAAATTCTTCGGGCTTTAACTTATAGCTTCAAGCACTTTAATGCTTTTAGATTCTCTATTTGTAATTGTTGTTATGTATTTTTTTAAAAACAAAAAGCATTTATTGCAGAAATTTTCATCAACCAAAGTATCATATGGGGTTGAGTCTTCTATTTTACTATTTTGTTGAGAGATAAGAAATTCTCTTATTTTTTTGTGTAATTTAATTTTTGAATCATATCTATTTTGGCACTCGACACAATATGTGCCGTTACTATTTAGGGAAAATAGTGCGTCTTCTTTTATCTCACATTGGCACTTAGCGCAATTTGAAAGCTCAAGCCCATAGCCTTGTAATTCCATAAATTGAAGTTGAAACTTTATCACAGGCAACAATATTTCAGCTTCAGTTGTAGCAGAGCTTATCCTCTGTAGTGCCCCATATAAAAGTTCATACACCTCTTTAGAATCAACATCAGAGTCATTTGGCTTACAGAAAAGATTTATTATTTCAGATAAATACATTGAATATGTTAATTTATCGAGGCTGCCTCTTAATTTTGTAAAAGTGTTTAAACTAGATGCCTCACAAATTGTATCAAAAGTTCTGCCACCTTTTAGCATAATTTTATTTGCAACAAGAGATTGCATCCTTGCACCAAGTTTGCTTTTTGGGCGCTTCGCGCCTTTTGCGATAGCCTTTATAAGCCCTTGGTCTTTAGAATACATCACAACAATATTGTCATAATCTCCAAGCGGGTATGACCTAATATTGATGGCATCTGTTACAAAATTCTCTTTAATGTTTTTCATTTATGTGACAAGTTGTTTTTCTAAAAAGTTTTGACAAAGTTCCATTTCATTGTGAAAATCTGTTCTAATTGTAGTGTTTACAAGCACTTGCTCGAACATTTTTTTATAAATGTCTTTTTTGTCATTTTCTTTTGATAAAATATATATTTCTTCTGGTCTAGATGATGTCGCCGCTGTTTTTAAGAAATCGAAAATAATTTCTTTATTTTCATCAAGCGGTGGGTTAATTATAAACCAAACCTTTGAATTAATAAACGCACTTAGGCCCTTTTGCCAGAAAATTGGATTGCAAAGAGGATTCTCTGGATTAAGCGGGTATAAATCTGGAAAAGCAATGTTTTCACAGTTTGAGCACTGTATGCAAACTGTTTTTACAGAAAAATCTCTTGAAAAAGTTTTAAAATTGCAACTTGGACAAATATACATATTGGACAAGCCCAATAAAGGTATGAAATCCAACCCCGAATTGTCTTGCGAGAAATCATATTGCAAATTTTTAGTAGATGCTAGTTCAAAATCAACCTTTTTTTCATAAAGCGTTCTTAAGATATTTTGACTTTGTGAGCTTGTGATTAAACTTGTTTTAAACTTTGAACTTTTCATCATAGATAAAATCTTGTCTATGCCTGAAACTTGAGTATCAACGGCGTTGTTGATTTGAGAAATTTCTTTTAAAAAGTCATAATCAATATTTTTTTCATTTGATAGAAAAAGAGTGTTTAATTTATCTCTGTATCTTTTAATTTTTACAAAATCAGCAACAGGATGAGGATCGTCGTAAAAAAGCGCTATTGATTGATTTATGGCATATTTTTCTTCCTCTTGAAAAGACACTTCAATTTCTTCAAAACGATTGTTTAAAATGTTTTCAATGGTTGTTACAAGTAAATCTCTGACATCATTTTGAATATGTTTAGTTTTTACTTCTTTTAATAAATTTTCAAGCTCATGCCTTTGTTCAAACTGATGACCTGTATGATACTTCTCATACAGTTTTTGAGCTCCTTCTTTTAATAATTTTGAGTCTTCTTTTTTAATAGCAACGTCTATGCGTTTTATCGTCATAGCTTCGCTTTCTGGTACAAAAGGCATGGTTTCTCCTTTAATTAATTAAATCTGATATGCTGTTTTGTTGTACAGCGCCGTGATATATTCCTCTAATCATTTGTTCTAGCTCTAATCTATTATCAGTAGCCTCAAGTGCTGTTTTTTCTGATATGATTTTTTGTTTTAAAAGTGAATATATTGAACTGTTCATTGTCATAAGGTTTGCAAATTTACTTCTTTGCATAAGGGTGTAAACATCTTCGTATTTCTTTTTCATTAAATAATCAGCAATAGAAGGTGTTACTGTCATAATTTCAAGCGAAGCGATTAAGCCACCTGTTTCTTTTGGTAATAATTTTTGTGAAACAGTCGCCCTTAATGTGCTTAAAACCCTTTGTACAAGATAATCTGAAGCACTATCCTCACAAAGGCCCACAATCCTATTTATAGTTTGAATTGAAGAATTTGTATGCATACTTGATAA
>CAYJMX010000014.1:15459-17187 GCA_964371485.1 uncultured Gammaproteobacteria bacterium
AAGTATCAGTATCAACATTTAAACCCCTTTGAGTGATAAGTGATTTTCTATCTGAGTATAAAAATTCAACTGGATCTTCAATTGAAATAATGTGTTTAGAATCATTTTTATTTATTAAATCTATCATAGAAGCTAGCGTTGTCGACTTTCCGCTTCCTGTTGGGCCAGTTATTAAAATTATTCCATTATTATGCTTTGTTAAATCTTCAAGGTATGTAGGTAAAACGAGTTCTTCAAGAGTTGGAATGTTGTATGGAATTACCCTTAGAGTTAATTTTGGCAAGCCTAAATCCTTACAGTAATTAACACGATATCTACATAGGTTTTGAATTTCATAGGTAAAATCTATGTTATGAGAGTGTTTAATTTGATCAAACAGGTCCTTTTTAGTGATTGCAATTAAGATTTCTTCAAAAATCGCTTCATCTAAAACGCCATCTTCAGTCTTAACAATTTTCCCATCTATTCTTAAAGATGGAACTTTACCTTCTCTAAAGTGGATATCAGACGCGTTTGCTCTGTGTGCTTTTTGTAAAAACTCTAATAAATTAAATCGAGAACTCAAAGAAAAACTCCTTTACTTTTGCTTTATTTCCCATTGTATAACTTTTTGGGGCAAAAGACAATTTATTAAGATAGCGTCATGTTTTCAGCCATTTGTTAAGAAATGTTACACACATGTTTTTTTTCATGCAATTTTTCAAAACAAAAAGTTTTTATTAAGGTATAGGTTAGTTTAAATTTTAAAAAGTGAAAATTGGAAGGAAGTTTATTATGGCAGTTTCAGCTACAGGAATGCAAGATTTTTCAGCATTAAACGGTTTAAGTGGTACTTATGGTACAGCGTATGGCCAAAACGCATACTCTAACTATGGTACATCTTTATTTAACACAAACTCTTATATGGGTTATTCAGGTTATTCAGTTCCATTTATGGGAACTTATGGTTACAACCAAGACCCTACGGCAGTAGAAGGTCAACTAGAAGATAACTATTCAATTTATACTACTCAACAAGGTTATCAAAACCAACAAAACGTTGAACAACTTGATTGGGCACAGTTATCAGCTAACATAACAACTTTATTATCTCAAGGTCGTACAGATGATGCTATGACCGAATACAAAAAACTAGAAGCATCACTAGCTGCTGCTCCACAGTATGCTAACTACAATGAGAGCCAAATTAAGGCTATCGCACAACAAGTGTATGCTCAATCAACAGGTATAACATTAACAGATGCGATTGATTCAAGCTGTTCTGATTCATTTGTACAAGGCTTAAAGCAAGGTATTCCTATCTTTGGCCAACTGTTTGCTCAAGGTAACTCTAAGGAAGACGCTTTATCTGAAGTAACTGGTGTAGAAAAATCAGCCGGCGCAGCGTTTGCTGAAGGTGCTGGTGCTACATTATCAAGCGCGGCAGCTGGTGCGGGTATTGGGGTATGCTTCGGTGGTCCAGTTGGTGCAGCTATCGGCGGAGTTATCGGCGGTGTGGTAGGTCTTGCTACATCTTTATTCAAACAAGACTAATTAAAAAACAAACTATAAACTTCCTAAAATTTATAACAACCTATTTAACCCTAGCAACTGCTAGGGTTTTTATTTTGATGGGCAATTACATTTTCAAAACACTTATGTTATAATATATAATGATCCATTAATACTTGAGTGTATAAATATGAAACACACAAAGTCTGCGTTCACTTTGGCTGAAATTTTAATCAC